>JAFGTJ010000190.1 GCA_016934195.1 Anaerolineae bacterium
CGCGGAGCGCACACCTCCATCCGAGACGTTTACCCTCGCTGGCGCTCGGCCAAACTATGGAGAGGGGGACTTGCCAGGTCACATGCCGCCGTACCTTCCCCTCTCTGGCTTTGCTGGAGAGGGGACCGGGGGGTGAGGCCGTTTTGGGAGGTCCCCACCCGTATTCGAATTTCAACCGACAAAGATACACTACCCGCCTACTATTCGCCCGCCGCGCCGGACAGATGCGAGAGCGCCGGTTCACCGCCGAGCCGGATGATCTGATCGGTCGGGATATTCGCGGCTTGCAGCGGTGTGATGATGTCCTGTCGTAAATCCGGCACATAGGATTTGAGCACGGTCCAGGTTTCGTCCTTCGCTGCTGCCGTCAGAGTGTATTCCGTCACGCTGGCCGGAACCAGAACCGTCTCGCCGGGACACAGCCGGATTGTCTCGCCACCGCTGACCAGTTCACCCGCGCCGGTCAGCGCGGTAAGAATGTGAAAACACCGTCCGGCGGGACGTTCGGTCACATTTGACCGGATATCCAGTTTTTCCACCGCGAAATACGCGCACGCGCACAGAATCGCGCGGGTGAATGCGGCGTCCTGGTGGATGACAACGGGCCGGATGGTGTGCTGCTGGAACGGCTGCCGGTAGGTCACGTCCAGCGCCTTGTCGATGTGCAGATCGCGCAAACTGCCGTCCGGCTGACGCCTGCCCCAATCAAACACGCGGTAGGTGAGGTCGGACGATTGCTGGACCTCGTACACCAGCATCCCCTTGTTGATCGCGTGGATGGTTCCCGGCATGTTGAGCACGATATCGCCCGGCGCGACTTCGACGTATTCCACCTTACCGGTAAGCGTACCGTCCTCAATCGCGGCGCGCAGTTGGTCCGCCGTCATGGGCGCGGTGAGGCCGTGAATGATCTGCGCGCCCAGTTCCGCGTCCATGATGTACCACACCTCGCATTTGCCAAACGGCTCATTTTCGGTGGCCTGGGCGTAGGTGTCGTCGGGGTGGACCTGGATCGACAGCACATCCCGCGCATCCAAAAACTTGACCAGCAGCGGAAATACATCCCTGTGTCGCGCCGTGACCTGCTGGCCCATGATCGCGTCAGGATGGGCTTTCACCAACTCGCGCAGCGTTTTACCCTGCCATTGGCCGTTAGCCACCACCAGTTCGTCATAGACGATCCAGGCTTCGCCCACGACGTCGGGATGCGGGGTGGGGGGGGCGTCGGGCAATGTGTGTTGAATGCGGTCCCCGCCCCATATTTTTTCTTTGAGCACAGGTATAAATTTGAAGGGATAGAACGTGGCGGCCACAATCGCTCCTTTTTTGCAGCGTCCGGTGCTCGTCTAGTTTACCTCACAGCGGATACGCACAAAAGACGCTCACAAAATGGGGTTTTCCGGCTCTGTCCACATCGGGTACACTGGCAGCATACAGGATGGTGTAAACTGGGATAGACTGGCATGACCTCGACCAAACGACGGCGGCGCAGACGAACTGTGATTCTGGCGGGTGTGGCGGTGCTGCTGGCGATTGGCTGCACGCCCTCGACGCTCGGTTTTATCAGCATGTACGGACTGCTTTATTCCCCGTGTGGCAACGAACCCCAGACTCCGGCGAGTTACGGCCATACCACCTATGAGGACCTCACGCTGACCGCCAGCGCGGGCGGCAGTTTCCGCGCTTATTTCGTTCCCGGCCAGAATCGCGCTGCCGTGATCA
Source organism: Anaerolineae bacterium (assembly GCA_016934195.1). Taxonomy (GTDB): domain Bacteria; phylum Chloroflexota; class Anaerolineae; order Aggregatilineales; family Aggregatilineaceae; genus JAFGTJ01. Next base: position 1,723 of record JAFGTJ010000190.1, read on the forward strand.
TTCCGCCGCCGCACAGCGGCGGACGCGGTGCCCGGTTACACGAAGCGGACGTGCTGATCCGGCACGGATACGCCGTCCTGACGTTCGAGTCGCGGCGCTGCGCGGGAATGGGCGCGTTGAGCCTGGGATACAAGGAAATGGACGAAGTAGGCGACGCGCTGGCTTATCTGAAAACACGCCCTGATGTGGACCCGGCGCGGATCGGTATCCTGGGATTCTCGTCGGCGGGCGCAACCTCGGTGATGGCTACGGCGCGTTATCCCGAATTCCGGGCGGTGGCGGCGGAAGGCGGCTACGGCGATTTTGCCGAAGGCGCGGTCGGGATCGGGGTGGGGGACGAGACAGTTTTGGAAATGATCTACAAGGGGTCACTCGGTATCAGCTACCGGGTGATAACCGGCATGGATATTGACAAACTCAGCCCGATTGACGTGATCGGCCAGATCGCCCCGCGCCCGATTTTGCTGATCTACGGCAGTGAGGAACGCAGTCTGGAGGGAGCTTACGATCAGTTAGCCGCCGCCGGGGATAATGCCGATTTGTGGGTGGTTCCCGGTGCGACACACGGCAATTACCTGTACGTCGCGCCGGAGGAATACGAACGCCGCGTCGTGACGTTCTTTGACGCGGCGCTGCTGGGTGATTGATAACCGGGGATTAGCCCCACAGATTGTTGAGGAACCGCAATTTTTCGAGCGCCTGATCGTTGCTGCCGCCTTCATGCTGGTTGAAGTGATAGACCTTGATATCCTTCGGCGCATTGATCTGGTTATACGCGGCGAAGACGGTCGAGGGCGGGCAGGTCATATCCATGAGCGCGGTTGAATAAAACGCCTGGGCTTTGGACCGGGCCGCGAAATTGATCCCGTCAAAGTAGCTCAGCGTTCTAAAAACGGTGTCGGCTTTTTCGCGGTGGGTGTGGAGGTACACCACAATTTCCTGGTACGGGTACGAATCGGTCAGGCCGACGGCGCGGTCGAAGTGGCACAGGAACGGCACGTCCGGCATACTGACCGCCACGTCATCCGGCATGAGGCCGCTGACCGCTACCGTGATGCCGCCGCCCTGACTGCCGCCGCTTACGGCGATTCGATCTGCATCGACGGCGGGATGGCTGCACGCCGCCTCAACTGCCCGCACTGCATCGGTATACACGCGGCGGTAGTAGTAGTTCTTGGGATCGAGAATTCCCTGGGTCATGAAGCCGGGAACAGAGGGATTCGCGCCGTCTGGCAGATCGGGCGTATCACCGCGCCGCCACGCGCCGCCCTGTCCGCGTGTATCCATGACAAGGTGGGCATACCCCGCGCTGGCCCATAACAACCAGTCGATGGGAGTGCCGCGCCCGCCGCCATAACCAATGTATTCCACCACGCAGGGCAGCGGGTCTTTTTGTCCGGCGGGAACCAACAGCCAGCCCTTGACCGGTTGGCCGCCATAGCCCGCGAAGGTCACGTCGTAGGTTTCTAACGTGACCAGACCGTAATCCACCGGCTCGAATGTCGCGTTGAGCGGATGTTCGCGGGTTTCAGCGAGCGTGGCATCCCAGAAGGCGTCAAAATCATTCGGGGCGGTGAGGGCCGGTTTGTAAGTTTGGAGTTCGTCTAAAGACTTATCGAAAAATGCCATCGTATTTGTCCTTATTTTGTCCTTGTGTAGTATTAATCGAAACCGCAGCCCAAAAGGTACCCTAAATGACGGCAAATCTCAATAAGGTACTGGTCACGGGGGACGTAACTTTCAACAGCTTGCTTTACCTGGACGAATTTCCCTCACCCAGACCGCAGACGGTGTTTAGCAAGGCGTTTCACGAGACGGTGGGCGGGACCGCCGCCGGGAAAGCGCTCAATCTGCACAAGCTGGGCGTTGATATCACGCTGCACGGCCTGATCGGGGATGACGAGTACGGGGCGCGGATTCGGGCATACTGCGAGCAAGCGGGACTCCCATTCGTTTATGACGTGGACCCCAAAGGCACACAGCGGCACATCAACCTGATGGCCGGTTCTGGTGGACGCATCTCGATCTACGCCGCGTATGCCACCTTTGAACCGGAGATTGACCTGTCACGCCTGGAAGCGCTGATCGCGGGCTGCGAGTGCGTGGCGCTCAATCTCAGCAACTACTGCCGCCGCCTGATCCCGCTGGCGCGCCAGCATGATAAGCCGGTCTGGTGCGATATCCACGACTACGACGGCCAGAATCCCTATCACCGGGATTTCATCGACGCGGCGGACGTTCTGACCATGAGTTCGGACGCCCTGCCGGATTACCGCGCTTTTATGGAAAAAATGATCGCGGCGGGTAAACGGTTGGTGATCTGCACGCATGGCAAAGATGGCGCAACCGCGCTGACCCCGGACGGGCGCTGGATCGAGATACCGGCCCGCACGGAATACGAACAGGTCGATACCAACGGCGCGGGCGATGCCTTTTTCGCGGGTGTATTGTACGGCCAGATGCGCGGGTATGATGTGGCGCGCTGCTTGCAGACTGGATCGATTGTGGCGGGATTGTGTGTCACATCGACCGAACTGGCCGCGCCCGATCTGAGCGTGGCGCGGGTCGAGGCCGACTATCAACGGTTTTTCGGAACGTAAATGATTGGGCACAGCAAGCAGTGCCCCTACGCGCCCAATTCGCCAACAACATCGAGTTGTTAGGCGGCACGGCCTCACCCCCTAAATCCCCCTCTCCAGCAGAGCTAGAGAGGGGGACTTGCATGTTTGCCGCTGCTCGTTTTCTCCCCCCCCCTCCCCATTTCGAATGGAGGCGCAACCTGCGGTTGCGTCGGGGCCAGGGGGTGAGACCGTTTGTTACGCACGCGCCGCAAATCAGCAACGGGTTGTTCGTGGACTCCCCTACCAATGCGCTTTATGGCCCGATACTTACTCGTCCGCGCTGTAGCCACACAACGCCAGCGCGCCCGGTCCGGTATGCACGCCCATCATGGGCGATGTCATGCCGATCAGCAGTTCGGCGGGATTATACTCGCGCCGGATACGGTCGGCCCAGGCTTCGGCTTCGTCGGGCGTGTTGCCGTGCAGTATGCCCACATGCAGCGGTTTGGACGTATCCATCCGGTCAAAGAACGCCTGGTACAGTTTCTCAAGCGCCTGCTTGCGGCTGCGCGCCCGCGTGCCCGGTTCGATACGCCCGGTAGCATGATCGACATACAACTGCGGCTTGAGGTTTAGCGCGGTGCCCAACCACATGCGCGCCCGGCCAATCCGTCCGCCCCGGTGCAGGTATTCGAGCGTATCCACGTACAGCATCGTAGCAAGATTCTGGCGGACCCTATCGGCGGCGGCGACCATGTCCTGCGCGCTGCCGCCCGACTCACGGGCGCGCGCGGCGGCCAGCACTTCAAAGCCCTGGCTGAGCGAATTCGCTTTCGAGTCCACGACATGGACCGGCAGACCGGTCTGCCGCTGGGCCTGCACTGCCGAGGCATAGGTGCTGCTCATGCCGCTGCTGATCGTGATGATGACGGCTTCGTCTGCGCCGTTTTCCTGTGCCTGCTCAATGGCGCGCACAAAATCCTGTGGGTGGGGTTGTGACGTGGTAGGATGCACCGGATCGGAGGCCAGCCGTTCATAAAAATCGACCGGGGTAATATCTTCCCGGTCGCGCAGTTCTTCCCGGCCCCAAATGATATACAGCGGCACCAGCCCGATGTCATACTGTGTCAGCGTCTCGTCCGGCAGGTCACAGCCGCTGTCGGTGATCAAGGCGATTTTGTTGTTCATCATCTCTCGCTCGTGTCGTAAAATGATTCTGTGGATATTATGAACTGAATGCCTGCAATTGCCCACCCGTGATTGGCTTGCCCATGTCGTAGGCCGGACGTAGAGTACCCGTGAGGTTGGCGTTCGCCGTGCGTCCATTGTGAAGCGGCGCATTCCCATAGACTCAATACACACATCATAAACAAGGAGCCAGTCCTGACTATGTACGCACAGCAAGATTTCCCTCCCCCCACCCATTCCCGCCGTCCGACTCGCAGCGGCCCGTCATGGCTGTTGATCGGTGGTGCGTTGGCGGTGGGCATCACAGCCCTGCTGATTGCGTTAGGGTTGCTGGTCGCCGTCTGGTATTGGACGTCCGATCCCACGCCGGGACAGGCGACAGCCAGCACGGTAGCAGCAGGTGCGGTCCTTGATGGCGCGCCGGTGGTTGATTCCACATCGGGACGAGTCGCGTCCGGGGTGATGGTGGCCGATGTGCCGGTAGGCGGGCTGCCAGTGGACGGGATCGGCGCGGTCCTGGCCCAACACGATTTCGGCGCGCGTCCGATCACGTTGACCGATGACAACCGCTCGTGGACGCTGACGTTAACCGAACTCGGCGCAAGCGTGAATCTGCCCGCTACCGTGTTAGCGGTTGAAAATGCCGCACCCGGCGCGGTAATCCAGCCGGTATATGCTATTGATCTGAACGTAACCCAGAACGCCCTGATTGCGCTCAGCGAACAGGCCAATATCGACGCCGTGCCGGGCAATTCGCCGCAGATAGGCCGGACGATCAATATCCCGACGGTGCTCAACCACCTGCACCAGAATCTGGACGCAGAACTGGCCGACGGTGTGCTGGAACTGGATATGATCGTAACGCAGCCGCCCGCCCTGGAACCCGTGCAGCAGTATACCGGCGCGACGACGGTGCATATTGTGGAACCGGGACAGGAATTAGCGCTGATCGCGCGTTTGTACGGCGTGAATATGCAGGATATCGTGGCGCTCAATAACATCGCCAATCCCGACCTGCTGTACATCGGCCAGGAACTCATCATCCCGGCGGCGGGCCTGTATACGCCAGTTAATACGCCTGCTGCGCCGACCGGTTCGGGCAAATCGATTGTGGTATCCACCACCGACCAACGCATTTACGCCTATGAAAACGGCCAGTTGGTCCACTCGTACCTGGTATCAACCGGACGCACAGAAACGCCGACCGTCCTGGGGGACTACAAAATTTATGTCAAATACACGGCAGATGACATGAGTGGGCCGGACTACTTCTTGCCGCAGGTACCCTATACCATGTATTTCTACCAGGGCTACGGTATTCATGGTACGTACTGGCATAACAGCTTTGGGCGACCAATGAGTCATGGTTGTGTCAATTTGCCGGTAGACCAGGCACAGTGGTTCTTCCAGTGGGCCGAGGTTGGCACGCCGGTTCGGGTGATTTAGCGGGGGCAATCTGGGATTGGGACGGGGCTAAGATTGTTTAGCCCCATCCTGATAACCGCGAAGCCAGAAATCGCCGCGCGCGGGTGGCAAGCTGCTCGCGGTCCAGGCGGCCATCCAGCACGCACTGGGCCGCTTCGCGTTGGGGCAGAATGTGATCTTGGTAAGCCGGTTCCACCAGCCGGTCATACGCTTCGCCTAACGCTTTTGACAGCCGTGTGTCGCGGGCGCTGGCGCGTTCCTGCCGGACATCGGCGGGCGCATCCACAAATAACCGGATTGACGGCAGGTGCGGCACGTAATATAACCCTTCCAGCACCAGCCAATCACACGATTCGACCATTTGCCCCGGCGTCGCGGACTGCGGGAACGCCCGCCGGATGCCCTGTTCCCAGTCGTAGACCGGCATCACCACATATTCTCCCGCTGCCAGCCGGTCCAGATGCGCCATGAGCAGCGGCCAGTCGATACCGGAAGGCATCAGCACAAAATCATCCCCATCATCCAGGCCGCGTTCCCGCAAATAGCGGTCAATGCGCAGCAGGCTGGCTGAACCGGGCCAGTCCTCTACTAATTTTTTAGCCAGGGTTGTTTTTCCACTGCCCGGCCCTCCCACGACCTGGACTATGTTCATGAAACCCACCTTAACCTTGCATTATGTCGCAGTCCGGTAAGCGACTCGGTATCCCTCTGGGATGACTCGGTCAGGGAATTGTTCCAATATTTCGTCAGCGCGAATGTCGGTGCCAAGCACCGCCTGACGCTTGACCACGAAGCGCGGCGGTACCGCCGTATTTTTGCCCACACAGGTGATGCCCAGGTCGCCCAC
>JAFGTJ010000191.1 GCA_016934195.1 Anaerolineae bacterium
GTCCACACGTCCGCCAGGGACTCGCCGTCCAGCAGCACGCGCCGCAGCACGATAATCCCCTGCGTGGTCGGCAGCAGTTTGGCGAACGCCTCGACCCCGCCCGCGAACTTGTCCACGCCGACGAATGTCCCGTTGACGAAGATCAACAGTTGCGCGATCATGGCTGTCAGGGTGCTGATCTGCTTAAAAATCAGGGTCAGCCCGGCGACCGCCAGCCCGCAGGCATACGCGCCCGGCAGCGTTAGCAGCACCACCGGCAGCGCCTCAATCCGCAGCGGGATGTCCACGTCCAGCAGCGCGGCCACGATCAGGCCCATCGCCACGCTCAGCGCCGCGATCACCAGCAGGCGCGCGAGGGCGCGTCCCACGATCAGCCACGCCGAGGATACCGGACTCATCAGCATTTGTTCGAGCGTCCCGGCCTGCGCTTCATCCAGGATCGTCCAATACATCATGCTGATCGCGTCCCACGCGAACAGCGCCACCATGAATCCGGCCAGCGACGAGGCGCGGGTTTCGTAGCGCGCCACCTCGCCATCGCCCATGATGAAACTCGCGCCCAGGAACATCACCACGAAAAGCGCCAGCAGCGTGAGGAAATTCAGCCGGTAGCTCCATTGCAGCAAAAATTCCTTGTGGATTTCGTTGCGCAGGGCGCGGGCCAGGGCGGGCATGGTAATTTTTCTCTCCCGATTAGCCCCTCCCCCAACGCGCTTCTCGCCGCACGCCCGCCGGGGGATAGGGGTAAACCAACCGGTCAGGCGCTAAAGGGGTGATTCTGTTGGACCGGCACGCGCATCCGAATCAGTTTTTCAATGTCCCGGAGATATGGCTGTTCGTCGGCGGCGCAGAACGATACCGCGATACCCGCCGCGCCCGCGCGCCCGGTTCGTCCGATCCGGTGGATGTAGGTTTCCGGCTCGTTGGGCAGATCAAACTGGATGACGTGCGAAATATCTTCCACGTCAATGCCGCGCGCCACCACGTCGGTAGCAACCAGCACGCGCGTCGATCCGTCACGGAAACTTTTTAACGCGCTCTGCCGGGCCGCCTGTGACTTGTTGCCGTGAATGGGTTCGGCATTGATCCCGGCGCTCGTCAGGCGCTTGACGACCTTGTTCGCGCCGTGTTTGGTTCGCGTGAACACGAGCACCCGCGTCACGGCGGAGTCGTGCAGGACGTGTTCCAAGAGGGCCTGTTTTTGCTTTTTGGGCACGAAGTACACGGCCTGCTCAATCGCTTCGATGGTGGGCTGTTCCGGCTCGATGGCGACTTCCAGCGGATTGATCAGGATATTGTCCGCCAGTTCGACAATTTCCGCCGGGAGCGTGGCGGAAAACAGCAGCGTCTGGCGCTGCGTGGGAACCGCCTTGATGATGCGCCGCACGTCCCGAATAAAGCCCATATCCAGCATCCGGTCCGCTTCATCGAGCACCAGGACCTCTACGCGGTCCAGTTTGACCACGCCCTGGCCCATCAGGTCGAGCAGCCGTCCCGGTGTGGCGACCAGCACATCCACGCCGCGCTTGAGCGCCTGGACCTGGGAACCTTGCTTCACGCCGCCGAAAATGACCGTATTGGTCAGCCCGGTGTGGCGTCCATACGTGCTGAAACTATCGCCGATCTGGATCGCCAGTTCGCGGGTCGGTGATAGGACCAACACCCGGATCGGGCGCGCCGCCGCTTTTTTGCGCGAGTCGGGGCGGGACCCGTTTTTGGACCCGTTGCGAGACTGTCCGGCATCGGCGGGCAGGGTGTCCGCGAGCCGCTGGAGAATCGGCAGGGCGAAGGCTGCCGTTTTGCCGGTGCCGGTTTGCGCGCAGCCCAACAGGTCGCGCCCGTTGAATACATGTGGGATCGCCTGCGCCTGGATGGGCGTTGGCTCGGTATATCCGGCGTCCTGCACGGCGCGCAGCAGATCATCGCCCAGCGGCAGATCGGCAAACCGGGTGATGGTCGAATCGACAGTGTAGTCAGTCATGGGACTGGCAGTAGGCCGGGGGGCGGACCTGGGCGAAACCCGGTCCGTGAGCATACTTATTTCGGTAGCGATGGGACCTTTTTTGCTCTGGCCCAGCGTGAACGTGATGCGATCCCCGGTATTGATGGGCGCATCGACGTCCTGCGGGAGCGCGGTATGGTGCAGAAAGATATCCTTGCTGCCCTGGTCCGGGGCAACAAACCCGAACCCTTTTTTACGGCTGTACCATGTCACCGTGCCGGTTAAACGTTCTGATTGTGCAGTCATGTGTATGAGAATACCTGATTGGTTTGGGGTAGCACTACGGGCCGCCAGTGGCGCGTATCGCGCCTGTAATTGCTGCTTGATTCTGCGCGGCTGGTTCTGATACCGGCGGCGCGGACAAGTTCCCGGTGGACGATCTGCGATACAGTTTGGATTGGTGTGATTTTTCCCCTCAACGCCAAAAATCAAAGTCTCCTGGGCACCTGAATCGACGCCAGGGCTTCGATTTTACCAACGGCAGAGTGTGCAACTGAAGGGGAATCGTTCTCTCAAAGAACACCGTGTACAGTATAGGGGAAGCCGTATGGAATGTCAACCGCTGATGACCGTGTGGGTGCGTTCGGATAGCGGAGCACAAAAAATACACCACAGAGACACAGAGGACGCGGAGTTTCTTTTTTGAAGAGAAACTTCTCTGTGCTCTCCGTGTCTCTGTGGTGAACCCTTTGTTGCCCCGGCGCGGGACCTGCTCCATAATAACGGGCGGTAAGAGAACGCACGCACCCACACGGACCCGGCCTATGCTCCCTGACATCCCCATCCAGTACGACGCCTTCATCAGCTACGCCCGCGCCGATGGTGACGACTCCGCCAGCCGACTCGAAAATGCGCTGCGGCCCGCCTTTAAGACGTGGCGCGATACACGCGGCATCGACCCGGCGAAGGACTTCACCGCCGAGATCGAAATGGCGATCCGCGCCTCAAAATTCGTGGTGACGTGCATCACGCCCGACACCGCCCGCGCCGACTCGTTCGTCCGCCGCGAAATTCAATGGGCGCTGACGATCAACAAGCCGGTGATCGTGGCCCGCTTCGATGCCGCCACGCCGCCGCCGATTCACGTCGTCAACAACACCTGGGTCGAGTTCCATAAGGATTGGGATACCGCACTGACACATCTCACCGGCATTTTGCGCAAAGAACCGGACGACTATGATCGCCCCGCGCTCCCGCCGGAAACCGCCGACCCGTTCCGCCCCTACGTGCAGGCCGTGTATGAGTACATCGTCCGGTTCCTCGATCAAGCCGTGATCCGCCTGATCGACCTGACCAGCGAAGCGACCACCGACGCGGTACACACGCCGCCCGCGCCCGTTCCGGCCCGGCGCGGCATGATGGACCAGTTTTTCACCGCGCAGGGCTTGCCGTCACCGGACAGCGCCGGGGAAACCGCCCCCACCGAGGAAATAACCACTTTCACGAAATTTGCGGACGCTTTCGAGCATTACAGCGGGCGCGTGCTGCTGTTGGGGGCACCGGGCGCGGGCAAGACGATCACGTTATTCTCGCACGCCCGCGAGACCATCACCCGGCGGCTGGCCGATCCGTCCGCGCCGCTGCCGCTGTTGGGATTGGTCGCTACCTGGAACGCCCGCGAGCAAACGCCGCTGGCGGACTGGCTGGCGGCGGGTTATGAGGACCTGCCGCGCGAGGAAGTAGCGCGCATCATAGACGTGGGGCGGGCGCTGCTGCTGCTCGATGGGTTGGATGAGTTAGGATCGGAGCAAGAAGAAGAACGCGAAAACCCGGAGACAGGAAA
>JAFGTJ010000192.1 GCA_016934195.1 Anaerolineae bacterium
GCTAACCGCCCATTGCCAAAATAACTAATGATCCAGGCGCGTGACGTTGCTGGCCTGAAGACCCTTCGGTCCCTGAACGATTTCAAACTCGACGCGCTCATTCTCGACCAGTTCGCGGAAGCCGCTGGACTGAATCGCGCTGTGGTGTACGAACACATCCGGCCCGTTTTCACGGGCGATGAAGCCGTAACCCTTCTGGGCGTTGAACCACTTGACGGTGCCGATATGCTTGTCTGACATTTAGGGAGAGTCTCCTTCCCACATAAAAAAATGATCATGTTGTGGAAAGGGTGCTGCTGTTTGTAAAACAAAAACCCCTAGTGTGCGAGGTTCAGGCACGCTGGGGGTTGACTTTCGGTCCTGCGAACAACCTTTTCCACTACGAGAATCAGTGTACAGCGATTTGGAATGGTTGTCAATTCTTTTGCTAGTCCAATTCCAAGCAAACTGCATGATCACAACGTAATGTCCAGGATCGACGTGGCAATCGTGCGCAACTCGTCACTGCCCAACTGGGCGATCTTCATGGCGAGTTCGATGAACGGCTGGTTGACCGGCGCGGACACGAAACGGCGCACTTCTTCCGGCAGGTCGCTAAAGTGCTTGAGGTCCTCTTGCAGCAGCAGGAAGGTGCCGATACGGTTGCCGTTTTCCAGGAAATACGAGAGATTCACGCGGCAGGCCGATGCCAGCGATACCAGGATCGGGGTCGGGATCGGGCGCTGGCCGAGTTCGTAGGCGGTGATGTGACCGGGCGCGATTCCGGCTTCGGCGGCGAGCGCTTCTTCGGTGAGATTGGCATTCTGGCGCGCCTGGCGCAGCAGCGCCCCGATCAGGCGGGTGCGCAGCGCGACGTATTCGCCGGTATTCACGCCGCCGTGCTGGTCTTGCAGCAGCAGCGTTTCTGTGCCCCAGAAGTGGCTGATCGGCACGTTGAGCGTATACGACAGCAGTTCCAACTGGGGCAGACTGGGCATTTTCTGGCCCAGTTCCCAGGCGTTGAGCGTGGCGAGCGGGACGTCGATCTGTTTTGCGCAGGCTGCCGGGGTGAGATCAACGGCCTGCCGCGCGTCCCGGATCAGCACGCCCAGGATACGCGCACGCAGCAGGTAGAGTTCCTCGAAGTTGCGCGGTTTTTCGTCGGCGGCCTGATCGGTGCGTTTGCTGCGAATTTTGCTGGCGATATCGCTAAAGCTCTTGTCGCTGGTGTTCATAGTGTCTCTATACCTCCGCACGGGCGGGTTCCATCCTACCGCCATTATACGGGCGATGGTGGGACGGCGCAACGCGGGGGCAAGACGGATTTACCACAGAGGCACAGAGGACACGGAGTTTCTTTTTTAAGAGAAAGAGAGAGAAAATCTGTTTCTTTCTCTGTGCGCTCTGTGTCTCTGTGGTGCATTTTTTTTGCCCCCAAATCCGAATGCGCCCATACGAGAACAAGACGGCGGCGCAATTTGCCGGGCCGGGGTATACTGGCGAACGATGAAACGCAGCAGGTGTAGTGTTGAAGCGAGGAAGGATATCAGGTGGCTATGCGTTTGATTCTGGTTCGTCACGGTCAGGCCGAACATCGCGCAGAACAGGAAGGCGATGACCTTCACCTGACCGAATTAGGCAAGCGACAGGTCGAATTATTCGGCGAGTGGTTGGCACGCTACGAACCGGCGATCTCTCAGGTCGTGTGCAGCCCGCTGCGGCGCGCGCGCGAGACGACGACGATCATCAACCGCTACGTGAGCGCGCCCATCCGGGTGGATGACGATCTGCGCGAAACCAACCGCAATTTACTGATGGAACTGCCGCGCCTGGTTCACCCGTCGGACAACGGCCCGCATTACTACGTGATGCCGCACGATAACTACTACCAGCGCTTCGCCGAGCAAACGCGCCGCGTGCTTAACCGCCTGATCGAGAATCCCAACTCCGCGAAAACGCTGGTGGTGGTCTGTCACGGCGGAACGGCCAGCACACTGCTCAGGATGATTTTGCGCTGCCATCACCTGAACGTCTGGATGAACAATACCGCCATGCATTACCTGACGTGGCAGGACGGCCTGTGGGACCTGCGCGGCGTGAATTACGCGCCCCACCTGCCGCCCGATATGCTCACGACGTAGCGTTAACGCTTTGGTACGTTAAAGCCGTATAATTTGTAAGGGTCTGGCAGCGGTTCGCTTGCCAGACACCAACTCATTGAGGGCAATCCAGCCAATTTCAAGACACACGCATTTTTTGGAGGCACATTATGACATCACGAACGCGGTATGCAGCCGGGGCGATGGCCCTGTTGACCGTGATCACGCTGGTCGCAGCGGTGGCGCTGGTCGCGTTCCCGGCAGCGGCAGCACCGGGCGCGCAAGGCACTATTCCCACCCCGACGCCGTATCCCGTTGAAACCATCGAATACGACCTGAGCGTCGTGGGCGGTGTGGACGAAACGCTGACCTTCAGCTACGCCCCGATGGACGGCATTGAATTGGGCGATACTACCGTCCGCTCGACGTACCCGCGCGGCATGATCTTCACGCTTGCGCCGGAATCGCCCAACGGCGCGATCCAGGACGTGATCCTGTTCATCCGGTTCGAGCACGGGTCCGGCGGGCGCGTCGTGGCCGAATGGGACGAGCAGGCCCAGCAGTGGGTCGCGCAGCCCTGGCCGACCGGCGACGGTCAACCGGCCTGGACGCACTTCAATTTTTACTGGCGCGTGCGGGATGTGTCCGATGTGACGGTCGATACCGAGCCGCTCACGATGGATTACTGGGACCCCAACCGCGAATGGTTCCGGCTGGAAACGGATTCCTATATCATCTACTGGTGGAACCTGAGCGACAACAATCCCGACTACGCCGCCGAGTATTGGGCATATGCGATTGAGGCCACCGAGCCGCGCCGCATCGAAGGCTTTGGGCGCAAAATCAGTTACAAGCCGATTGGTGTTATTTATGGCAACCGCGCCGCCTGGGACGAAACCTACGGCAGCGGTATCTCCAACCCCAACGCGGGCGGGCTGACCAGTGACGCCCTGGGGATGAGCGTGCAGTATGTGCCCGGCGGCGACACGGACATCAACATTCAGTGGTTGGGGTCGGTTGTCACGCATGAACTCACCCACATGTACCAGTTCGACGTGGTGGGTGGCGCTAACGGGCCGCTGTGGTGGACCGAAGGCCAGGCCGAATGGTTCGCCATGAATCCCGGCGACTACGACGCGCGGCTGATGAATCTGGCAACTGTGCAAGACCTGCCATCCTTCACGACGCC
>JAFGTJ010000193.1 GCA_016934195.1 Anaerolineae bacterium
GAAGCGCTGCACGCGCGCGGCGTGCCGATCCTGGGTACTACGCCCGACGCGATTGCTACCGCCGAGGACCGCGAACGCTTTAGCGATCTGCTCACCGACCTGGATATTCCCAGTCCCGCGCACGGGATCGTAAATTCTCTGGACGAAGCGCGGCAGGTGGCCCGCGATATCGGCTACCCGTTGATCGCGCGTCCGTCTTACGTGCTCGGTGGGCGGGCGATGGCGATTGTCTACGACGAAACAGCCCTGACCCGCTATATTCAAACCGCGCTGGACGCCATGCCGGGGCAATCGCTGCTGCTGGATCACTACCTGGAAGACGCCTACGAAATTGACGTGGACGCGCTGGGCGACGGCAAACGCATTGTGATCGGCGCGATCATGCAGCATATCGAGGAAGCCGGTGTTCACAGCGGGGATTCGGCGTGTGTTATCCCGCCTTACAAAATTTCCGCCTACCACCTATCCCACGTCCAGGAATACACCGAACGGCTGGGATTGGCGCTCGGTGTGCGCGGCCTGATGAATTTACAGTTCGCCATCAAGGACGACGTGGTATACGTGCTGGAAGTCAACCCGCGCGCCAGCCGGACCGCGCCGTATGTCAGCAAAGCAACCGGAGTTCCGCTGGCCCGCTATGCCACTCGCATCATGCTCGGCCAGACGTTGGACGATCTGGGGCTGGTCGAGTCGCCGCGCATTGACGGGTTCTTCGTCAAGGAAGCGATCCTGCCGTTCCGCAAATTCCTGGGCATGGATGCACTGCTCGGCCCGGAAATGCGCAGCACGGGCGAGGTCATGGGCCACGCCGACCGGTTTGGCCACGCCTTTGTCAAAGCGCAGATCGCGGCAGGGAATACGCTGCCAACCGGGGGAACCGTGTTTTTGAGCGTGAACGATTTCGACAAAAGCGCCGGGTTGAAGCTGGCCCGCGATTTGCAGCGCATGGGCTTTGAGCTAACGGCCACGCGGGGCACGGCGTCATTCTGCGTGCAGGCCGGGTTAAATGTCTCCCCGGTCAACAAGGTCAGCGAGGGCAGTCCAAACATTGTGGACCTGATCCGCGAGGGCCGGATCGCCCTGATCATCAACACGCCGTTGGGATCGGTGGCGCACAGCGACGGCGTTCACATTCGGGCCGCAGCGGTACGGTATGGAGTCCCGCTGCTGACGACACTCAGCGCGGCGCAGGCAGCGGTGAATGGGATTAAGGCGCTCAAGGCGCAGAAGTTAGGCGTGCGCAGTTTGCAGGATTATCATTGAGTACGCCGCGTTGATCGCTTATCAAATAAACGTGGCGATCTCGTCTAGCGGCTTTTTGCCGATATCGGGCACCTGTACGCCTTCTGCCGGGTAGCCGACCACCAGGATCAGGAATGGGCGCTCATTGTCGGGGCGCTTGAGGATGCGTGTCAGGAAGTCCATCGGGCTGGGGGTATGTGTCAGTGACACAAGGCCCGCGTGATGCACCGCCGTGATCAGCATCCCGGTTGTTATTCCCACCGATTCCGGCACGTAGTAATGTTTGGTTTTGCGGCCATCCGGCAGCAGGCCGTAGCGCTGCGCGAAGATCACAATCAGGGTGGGGGCGGTTTCCAGAAACGGTTTTTGCCAGTCTGTGCCCAGGTGTTGCAGATCGTCCAGCCAATCCTGCGGAGCGCGACGGGCGTAAAATTCGCGTTCCTCGGCTTCGGCGGCTTCTCGAATCTGGCGCTTGACGGCGGGGTCGCTCACCGCGACAAAAAACCAGGGCTGCTTGTTCGCGCCGCTGGGAGCAGTCCCGGCGGCGCGGATACAGTTCTCGATCACGTCGCGCGGCACCGGGCGATCCGAAAAATCGCGCACGCTGCGTCGCCGCTGCATATCCGCCAGGAAGCCCGCCGCCCGCTGGCGCATGGTATCCGGCGGGTATTCGTGATACTGGTCCAGCGGGATCATTGCCTGTTGATCTTTCATCTACCGGCCTCCTATGCCGCTCAGCGCCAACAGGCCGATCACGCTGCGCACCGCATTCCTTCAGTCGGGTGCGGCGGCTGGTTCGTCGCGGACATCCTCCGTTTCGTCGCCGGAGGTGGGCGGCGGGAGCTTGATCAGGCGGATTTTTCGGATGCGGCGGTCGTCCACGCTGAGCACTTCCATGCTCAGGCCGTTGGCTTCAAGCTGCTCACCTTCGACCGGCACCTTACCCAATGAACTGAAGATGTAGCCGCCCAACGTGTCGCTTTCATCGGTGGGCAAATGCACATCCATCAGGCGGTTAAGATCATCCAGGTCGATCCCGGCGTCACTGATGTACTCGTTCTCGCCGACCTGCTGGTAAATTTCTTCCTCGTTGAAGTCGTATTCGTCGCGGATTTCGCCCACGATTTCTTCGATCAGGTCCTCAATCGTGACCAGTCCCGCCGTGCCGCCGTATTCGTCCACCACGATCACCAGATGGATTTTGCGCTGCTGCAAATCCTGAAGCAAATCGACCGCTTTCTTGGATTCGGGGACGAAATGCGCCGGGCGGAGAATTTCTTTCAGCGGGCGGGCCATGCTGCCATCGCGCAGCATCACCAGCAGGTCTTTGGCGTAGAGCAGCCCGCGTATGTGGTCGATGGACTCTTCGTAGACCGGGATGCGCGAGTGTCCGGCGGCGACAATGGTATTGAGCGCTTCCGGCAGCGGCGTATTGAGTTCCAATGCCACCATATCGATCCGGGGTACCATCACCTCGCGCGCCACCGTATCGCCGAATTGGAAGATCGAGTAGATCATTTCCTTTTCGCCGTTTTCGATGGCTCCACCTTCCGACCCGGCATCGACCAGCATCTTGATCTCTTCTTCCGTGACGAACGATCCGCTGCTGCGTCCGACAAACGGCATGGCAAACTGCCCGCTGATCCACTGCAACAGGCGCAGCGCCGGAGCCAGGATACCCGACAGCAGGTTGACCGGCCCGACTGCGCGCACGGCGATAGCGTCCGCGTGGCCCAACGCGATGTTCGAGGGCAGCATTTCGCCGAACACCAGCGTCAGGATCGCAACGCCTACCAGTACCACGCCATACGCGATCCCGGCGGCGACTGGTTCGCTGACATTGCTGCCGGTCAAAGCGTCGCGCAGCGGCGGCACCAGTGTCAGCGCCGCGACCAGGGCAATCGCAAAACGCAGCAGTAAATCGATCAACTGTTGGGACGCTAACAGGCGCGTGGCATCATTTGCCAATGCCAGAGCGCGTCCGGCCCTGGTCTGCCCGTCGTCGGCCATTTCTTTGAGCCTGGTTTTGTGGGTATTGATCAACGCTACATAAGCCATCTTGAGAGCGGCGTTGAGCAGGATAACCCCACCTAAGACCATCAGCCCGATTAAGCTGTCGTCCACAAGCGTCTACCTTTGAATGTGATGAATTGGATTGGTGAGGAGTACGTCACGCCCACACCTCTGACCGGGTAGGCCAGGAGAGCCGCGTGCGTAACATGTAATGGAGGGGGTTCCGAAGGCCCTTCGGATACGTCAAACATCATGTTTTCCAGATGTGGCGCTGTTGTTCAATCTGCTGTTCAGTCGCAGCGCGTCACTGTAAGCGCATTGTACCATAGACGCGCGATGCGTGACACTCTGCGCGGGTTTAAAACCCGGCAGCTTCTCACCGAAGCATTATACCATAGGCCTGCCGGGTAGCGTAGCGTGGTTCCGGTAGTGTCAGGGCTGACACCCTTTTTTGCAACTTTTAGCAGTCCCGCTACCGGTTTTAACAGCCCCTCTGCTACACAAAAAACGACTCAATGATTGAGGCGATATGAAAAAGCCATAAAAAAACCGGTTTGTGCCGCCAGATTTGCGTTTCCTTGCTTGCTAAACCCTTGTGAACTCCACTATGATACAAGCAGGGCAAGTACACTGGGTAAGCGCACAAATAGAGATAATCAGGCACAAATGAGATCGTACATTGAGGAAAAATCCCCAAAGGAGTACAGACAGGATGAAGAAGTCGCTGGTTGTAAGCTTGATTACTGTAATGCTGCTCGCAGCGGTAGTCGTACCGGGCGCGCAGGCGTCGCAGGCCTATACGCCCGTTGTGGGTATGTCACTGCCGACGGTCGATGACCCATTTTTTATCGGGATGGGCAACGGCGCGGCAACGAGCAGCGAAGAGTTAGCCGTTGACGTGATGGTGAAGGTCGCTGATGGCACGGTCGAAGCGGAAGTGGCAAATGTGCAGGCGCTGCTGGATGAGGGTATTGCCGCGCTGGTCATCAGCCCGGTAGACCCAACCGATCTGTCGGCGGTAGCGCTGGCAAATGAGGCCGGGGTGCCGGTTTTCCTGGTGGACCTGGATGGCAGCATCACCGGGGCCGAGGTCGTCAGCACGCTTACGCTGGACTACGAGCAGGGCGGTGTGGCAGCGGGCACTGTGCTCTGTGAAGCGGTCGAGGGTGCGGGCACCGTGATCGCGCTGGTGGACGAAACGACCGATCACGCGCTGGCGCTGCGCCAGGGATTTGAAGACTACATGGCGGAAAACTGCGCGGACGTGAGCGTCGAAGTGTTGGAAGTCGGCGCGCTGACGGAAGACGAAGCGCAGGCGTCCTATATTGAGTTTCTCGGCGCGCACGATGTTACGGGTGTGTATGCTGATAATGGCCCGATGACGATGATGGCCGTCAATGCGGCGTTCCTGGCCGGACAGCGTGGCCTGGTCGTGGTGGGAACCGACGCGACCGACGACGCGATGGCGGCGTTGGAACAGGGCTTGTTGCAGGCCGTGATCACGCCGGTCGGTTGGTGGTTTGGCGAACGTGTCATGACGGCATCGGATGCGCTGCTGGCGGACGAAGATGTACCGGACACCATTATGGTCCACCTGGGCGTGATGGACGAAGGCGTGATCTCGGCGTTCCGGGGCGGCGATGAAGACGACAGCATCTTCAAGGACATGGAAGGCGGCGCGGAATTCTCCGGCGACGCGCGCACCGGATCATTTGTGGGCGGCGACGGCACGACGGCGTTCCGGGGCGGCGGCGAGGGCGACTCGAACTTCTCCGGCGGTGGCGAGGACGACTCCAACTTCTCCGGTGGTGGCGAAGATGATTCCAACTTCTCCGGTGGCGGCGAAGATGATTCCAACTTCTCCGGTGGCGGCGAGGACGACTCCAATTTCTCTGGTGGCGGTGAGGATGACTCCAACTTCTCTGGCGGCGGCGAAGATGACTCGAACTTCTCCGGCGGCGACAACAACAACAGCAACTAGGGCTTAACTCCTAACGCTCTTCCGGTTCGATACACAAACGCCGCGTCCCAGTACCAGGGCGCGGCGGTGTTTTTGTGTATGTGACAGCGCGATATAGTTGCGTTTTTAGTTTCCGCCTGCCAGTGTGCCGGTAGTATCACCATCCCCGGCTTGATCGGTTTTGCCCATATCGTCGGGAGCATCCGGCCCAATGGGCGTTTCGATCATCTGGACCGGAGTAGGATCGCAGACATCGCCAATGCTGTCCACATCGCTATCGGCCTGATCGGGATTCGGATCGAATGGACAGTTGTCCAGGTTGTCGGGCACACCATCGGTATCGCTGTCAAATCCAGTCGGTCCTCCGACCGGCACTACGCCGACATAAACATTATACAAATCGCCGGATATCACCGTCATGTCATAGCGCCCGGTGACGGGATCAACCATGCTGTCGCCACCTGCCGGGCTGAGCGTGTAGCCGCTGTCCAGGATGCTGTAGATCACGTAGTAATCGCCCAGTGGCCCGCCAATGCTCCACCCGTTCGGGAATTCAGTGACCAGCGTGCCATCCGACTCGTACAGCGAAATCATAATGAGTCCGGCCCCGGTCAGCACGTTTGTTTCGCCCGTGTCCTGAATCCCGTCCCCATTATCGTCAATCCAGGGGTCCTGCATATTGATGCCGGTCCAGTTCCACCACCCGGCGTCACGGGTGAAGTCGTCCACGCCGTTGACCGTGAAGATCGCGGTCTGGCTGGAAGTGGGATCGGCGTCGCTGTCCACCGTGTCATCTGCGCCTATGTTCGGGGGACTGCCCTGGAGCAGTGATGCATAGGGGATATTGAAGTTGATATAGTAGCTGCCGGGATAAACGTCCGTAAAGAAGTAGCTACCGTCGGTCGGCAGCGGCGAGGTGCTGGCGAGTGGGCTGCCGCCGCTGTCGTACAGCGTGATCTGGAAGGTCACACTGCCATCACCCGGTTCGCCCGCATCCTGAATCCCGTTCCCGTTGAGGTCATGCCACACATTGCCGCCAATGGTGGCCGGAGCGAAAACGTACATCCCCACATCCTGAGTCAGATCGCTCTGATACGGGAATACCAAAATACCGCCGATATAGCCCTTACTGTCAGCATCACTGTCGATGGTATCATCGCCGCCCTGGTCCTGTGGGCTGACCATGTAACCGCTCGGCGGGTACACTATAAGGTAGTACGAATCGAACGACAGCCCGGTAAACAGGTAATTGCCGCTGCTGTCGGTGGTATCAAAATCTATCGGGTTGGTTCCGTTGCTGCTGGAATACAACGCCACGCTGATGCCCGCCAATCCCGGCTCGCCCGCGTCCTGAATCCCGTCCTGGTCGAGGTCCTCCCACACCCGGTCACCGATAATGCCACCTGACGCGCAGATCCCGGCATCGATAGTGTTATTAATCCCATTTTCCATCAGGTAGATCGGCCCAGTTGCACCAAGCCCATCAAAGTCACTATCGCGCGCATCGTCGCCGCCCTGGTCTATCGGGGCCATCACATACTCTGAAACGAAGACACCAACGTAATACTCCCCCGCACCCAGGTTGGAAAAGCGGTAGCTGCCATCGCTCGCGGTGGTGGTACTGGCAATGGGATCCGCGTTCTCATATGGTGGCTCAGTAGTATAAGGAAATTCGTCAAACAGGTATACAGGTATGCCCCCCCCCATACCCGGTTCGCCGGTATCCTGAATGCCATTGCAGTTGACATCATTCCACACCCGGTCGCCGATCTGTCCGCCGGTAGAAACCGAATACAGTCCGGCGTCAATCGTCAGGTTGTCCACACCAGAAACCAGTTCAAAAATCTCCGTCTGCCCGGTGCTCGGATTGGCGTCGCTGTCGTGGGCATCGTCGCTGCCCTGGTCCGGTGAGGTGAAATACCAACCCGACGGCGGGATGAACTTCACGTAGTAGCGGTCTGCCGCGAGGCCCTCAAACATATAATCGCCAACGGTGTCGGTGGTCGTGGCGCGGAGCTTCAAGCCCGCCTGACTATAGACTTCAATCGTCACGCCTTCCACCCCGGCGGTTTCGCCGGAATCCTGAATCCCGTTACCGTTGGCATCGTGCCATATCCAGTCGCCCACAGCAGGATTGTGCTCCGAGTCGCACACGTCGCCAATACCGTCCAGGTCTTCGTCTTCCTGTCCAGGATTGGGCGTGAAGGGGCAGTTATCGTCCGTATCGGGAATGCCGTCCCGGTCGCTGTCCAGCGGGCCGTCACAGACATCACCCACGCCGTCCCGGTCGGAGTCAAGCTGGCCGGGATTGGATACCGCCGGGCAGTTGTCGCATACATC
>JAFGTJ010000019.1 GCA_016934195.1 Anaerolineae bacterium
CCACCGATCACGCTATCCTGTAGGCTTACCCAGGCAGCGGGCGCGGCAGTGTAACTCAAAATTCCGACAACGGCGCGGGCGGTCGGGTGGGCGGCGCGGCGGGGCGCGGTTGGTTCGCCGCCATGTATTCCAGCGCGACCGCCACCACTGCGAACAGGAACGCGATCCCGGCGGCCATTTTGAATTCGGTGGTGCTGTAGAGTTCGGTGATCAGTTCCATGATGAAGCTCAACCCGATCATGGCAAACCCGAAGTCCTCGCCGCCGGATTCGGCCATCATCACGTCTTTCAAGTCGTTTTCCCAGTCGCTTTTGCTCAGCGATTCCCACAGGAACGGGTAGGCCAGCAGCACCAGCGCCAGACCCGCCAGGATCGCGGCGGTTTGCAGCGAGTTGCGGTGATCGGTGGCATAGACCCACGCCACCCACAGCAGGATCACGGCCAGCACCGGGATCAGGATCAGGGTGCGGTCCAGCAGCCGGACGTCGCTCAGCCCGCCGCCGTTCTCGACGTTGGAGAAGTCCAGCGTAAAGTCCTGGTCGCCGTTGCTGCCCATCCAGATTTCCATTGCCGTGAAGGTGGAAGCGCTCGCGTCCGCGCCTGCTTCCTCGACCATCCCGCCGAAGTCGCCCATCAATTCGCCGCCATCCAGCCACGAAAACATGAAGAAGCCCACGATCAGGATCACGGCCATGAGCGCCGTCACACCGCCGACGGCGTAGCGCATCATCAGCATGTTATACGGCGATGCAGAAGCGCGCGCCGCCGGGACAGCAGCCGGGGCGGGGGGATCGAGCTGATCCAATTTGGTCAGCCATTCCTGCGCGATGGTGCTGTCCGGCAGGCCGGTCAGGATAGCCCGCGCTTCGGCATACTGGCGCTGCTTGATCAGGTCCCGCGCGCGCAGCAAGAGGTCTTTTTCAGTTGCCACGATGTAGGAGTCCTTTCTGTTGTGTCTGAGTGTACAACGGCGGATATCGGATATCAGTCCAGGTAGCGTTTTACGAGGTCCAACAGCGGTTTGATGCCCGCCTGTTTTTGCTGGTAATCGGTGAATCCGGCGTTGAGGTAGGTTTCGCGCTTGTACTGCTCGGCGTAGGCGGTCAGCGCGACCACCGGAGTCAGCGCGAGGGCGTCAATCTGGCGCAAACGGCGCGCGGTTTCCATCCCATTCAGGCCCGCCATTTGCATATCAACCAGGATCAGATCGGGCGGGTGGGCGGCAGCAAGAGTCAGCCCGGTTTCGCCATCCCCGGCGATGTCGAGATCGTAGCCGCGCGATCCCAATACCTTCAGGACGAGTCGCTGGTCGTTTGGATTGTCTTCGATATACAGGATACGCTTTGCCAACGGTGGTCCCTCCGCGCAAAATGGTCGCCTGTTTTGAGTATGATACAGGACATTGCGCGCCAGGGCGAGTCGGGGGAGTGTGTCCTGCTCGGTTGAAATTAGAATACGGGTAGGGACCTCCCAAAACGGCCTCACCCCCCGGCCCCCTCTCCAACCCAGTTGGAGAGGGGGAGATGCGGGTCATATGCCTCGATAAGTCCCCCTCTCTAGCTCGGCTGGAGAGGGGGATTGAGGGGGTGAGGCCGTTTTTCAACCGAATTCGATACAGGACCTTAAAATTCGATGATTGGTTTCAACGTCAAGGTTGGATACAATCGGGTCTTTAGCCAATCGGCCCGCGTTTGGGAGATCACAAGAAGGGGTATCATGAAAGATATTTTCGACAAGACGCGCACATTTACCCGTGCTAAAGAGGCGATGGAAATGGGGCTGTATCCCTACTTCCAGCCGCTCACGGATTCGGAAGCAACGACGGCGACCTTTATGGGTAAAGACGTCGTGATGATCGGCTCTAACAATTACCTGGGGCTGACCACGCATCCCAAAGTAAAACAGGCTTCCATCGAGGCGATAGAACGTTTCGGGACAAGCTGCACCGGCAGCCGGTTTTTAAACGGGACGCTGGCGTTTCACCTGCAACTGGACCGGCGGCTGGCCGAGTTCGTGGGCATGGAAGCCGCGATTGTGTTCTCGACCGGCTACCAGACCAACCTGGGCACTATCTCGGCCATTGTGCAGCGCGGCGACTTTGCCATCATCGACAAGGACGATCACGCCAGCATCGTCGATGGGTGCTTCATGGCGCGCGGCATGACCGGCGCGGAAATGCGGCGCTTCAACCACAATGATCCCGCCAGCCTGGAAGACGCCCTGAAGCGGATTCCCGAAGACGCGGGAAAACTGGTCGTCGTTGATGGCGTGTACAGCATGGGCGGCGATATCGCCCCGCTGCCGGAACTGGTCGAAATCAGCAAGCGCTACGGGGCGCGCATCATGGTTGATGACGCGCACAGCATCGGCGTGCTGGCGAACGGGCGCGGCACGGCGGCGCACTTCGGCCTGACCGACGAGGTAGACCTGATTATGGGCACCTTCAGCAAGTCGCTGGCTTCGATTGGCGGGTTCATCGCCGGGAGCGAAACGGCGATCCATTATATCCAGCACCACGCGCGCCCGTTTGCCTTCAGCGCCAGTTTGCCCGCTGCGAACGCGGCGGCGGTCCTGGCCGCGCTGGACATCATCGAGAGCGAGCCGGAACACGTCCAGCGGTTATGGGACAACGCCAATTACATGCGCGCCGGACTGAAAAAACTGGGCTACGATACCGGCACCAGCACCACCCCCGTAATCCCGCTGATGATCCGCGACGATTACCGGACGGCGTTGGCGTGGCGCGCGCTGATCGAAGAAGGCGTGTATACCAATCCGGTTGTGTCGCCCGGTGTGCCGCCCAATGGCAGCCTGCTCCGCACGAGCTACATGGCGACGCATACCCACGCCCACCTGGATCGCGCGCTGCGTGGCCTGGAAATCGTCGGCCACAACCTCGACCTGATCCCGGAAGGGACCACGCTCGATTAGCCTCACCCCAAAGCGCGTGTACGGAAAGCGTTTAACCCTCATCCTAAACCCCTCTCCCTCAGAGGGTTTCGAGAAAATCAAGGGTATGAGATCAGGACGGGTTTACCTCACCCCTAAATCCCCTCTCCAAATACGGAGAGGGGACTTGATCGCCACGCGGCTCCCCCTCTCCGCATGTGGAGAGGGGGCCGGGGGTGAGGTGAATACGGCTATACAATTTCGGTGAAATCAAGATAGGCGATGACCAACGCGACGATTCACTCGCGCACAGTTGATCTGTCCTGTCTGGCATTGCAGAATGCCATTACCTGTTTTCACGAGTTCGATGCGCGGGCCACCTCTTCCAAACGGTGGGGGCTGGATTGGCGGCAGGCTGGTTGCCGTCGGTGTCAAAGTTGCGGTTGGCCCAACGGTGGGAGGGATAGTTGTCACCTCACTGACGACGGTGGCAACAACATTTTGCGTCGGCGGAATACCCGGCGTGGTCGTGAGTTCGGCAGCAAGCGGGGACGGCGCAGCCGTGACGGGGGCCGCTTCAC
>JAFGTJ010000194.1 GCA_016934195.1 Anaerolineae bacterium
CCCACGTTTGCCAGTTGTACAGACCGACCGCCAGCCGGTACTCACCGGGCGGCAGATCGTCCGGCAGCGGCACAAACACGTCCGCCCCGATCAGTATTTCCGCCGGATCGTCCCACAGCAGCGTGAGCCGTTTGGTATTGGTCGGCGCGGTATCGGCCTGCGCCAGGATATCAACCGAATCCGCCGGGTAGAAGTGAACGAACATCGAGTAATTGTCGTCCGGCGGGCGGACAATCTGCCAGTACGGGCGGAAATAGACCTGTCCGCCGGGAGTCGCGCCGTCCGTATCCAGGTCGTAGCCCACCAGCCGAATCTGGTTTCCAAATACCTCATCTGACGTTTGATCGGGCGGCAGCATCCGGTAGAAGAAAATTTCGCTCGGCCCAACGCCGGAATGTACGTCCAGGTGTTTGAGCAGCAGCAGGTCGTCCGTATAGGCGGCCAGCGTTTCCCCGCCCCGGTTCATGTCCTGGGAGGCCAGCGCCAGATAGGTGATGCCGCGATCCCACCAACCGGCGGGCGTTTCCTCGGCCACGTCATCGACCAGCCACCAATCGAAGTTGGTCACGCCGTCGTAGCCGCGCCAGGGCCGGTTGTAGGCGTCGTACAAGACGCTGGACTTGAGGATCAGAATCCGGCCATCGGGCGGGACGTTGGTATCCGACCAATCCCACAGTACCGCGCGCGAATCGGTGCGGCGAAAATCCTTGATCACGCCGGTCAGGTCTACTGCCGCCGGAACGAAAAAAGCCAGCGTGACGGCAGCGACAATCCCGCCAGTGGCAATCCGGTATTGTGCGCGCCGTTTGAGCAGCGCTTGCAGCGTATAGCCGATCTGCGTGATCGCCAGCGCCCAGATCAGGACCCATCCGACCGTGACCGGCAGCACAAACCGGATGCGGCTGATATCGCGGACGACCGAGCCGGTCGTCGTGACCCAGATGCCCACCACTGCGTACACCACCAGGATCGCTACCGCTCGCCAATCGACCCGCCGCCCATGCTGCGGCCAGCGCCACCGGCTGACGATCCAGGCCAGCGCGCCCGCGATGATCCCGCCGTAAAACAGCGCATCCGAGCCGAACGGTTTCAAACTGAAGCGGTAATTGTCGGTATTACCCGGCTGGCGGACCAATCCCAACGGCCCTTCATTCTCGATGATCGACCGGAACCGGGTTGATTCCGGGATGGTCATCCGAAACATATCGTAACCCCAGATCAGGTACGCCGCCGATCCTGCTGCCAGCGCTGTCTGGATCACCAGCCAGGGCCAATGAGTCCGGTAGCGGCGCAGCGCCAGCGCCAGCGTGACAAGGCCCCAGGGGATCAGGACGAACACCGCCGGGTATTTCAGGTAGACCGCCGCGATCCCGGCGATCAGGCTCAGCGTGGACCAGCGGAACGATTGGCGCTGCCACGCCAGGATCGCCGCCAGGATCGCCACCGCCGCCATCAGGAAGATCAGCGGGGCGGAGATTGCCAGCGTTTCGTAGGGGATAATCGCCGGGGAAAAGGCCCAGATCAGCCCGGCCAGCCAACCGGCGACCGGACCACCCAGCCGCCAGCCCGATACCGCCATACACAGCGTCGTCAGCATTCCGGCCACCGCCGCTATGATCCGCAGCGGGTAAATATATTCCGGGACCGATACCCACGCGCCTTTCCAGGTTTCGACCAATTCTTGCACACCCATACTGAACCAGATATAGGCGGGCGAATACCCGGCGAGACGTTCGTTGTTCTGGGGAAAACCTTCCACGCCGCGCCAGTGCCGCGCCAGCGTGTACATATTCAGTTCATCGCCCCAATCGACCACCGGCAGGTAACGGTCCGCCACCAGCAGCCGGACTACCAGCGCGCCCAGGACCAGAGCCACCAGCGCGATCAACAGGGAAACGTGTTTTCGGGATAGGGATAAAGCCATGCGTGCCGGACTCCGTGTACATGTGTGGTGATGGTTTCGCGGCGCGAGTATAGCACGAAGTGTTATGATAGGGCAGTTTGGTCAGGCAGGAGGGGTACATTTCAAGTTTTAGGCAGCTTCAGTGAATCACGGATTCGCAGCAAACCCTCACCCTTCCGGCGGGGCCGGGTCCCTCTCCCTCAGGGAGAGGGATTAACAGCACGCTTACTCCCCCTCGCCCTGAGGGAGAGGGGGTTGGGGGGTGAGGGTCAAAAACCAAAATCGTGATTCACTGAGCTTTGATTCCATGCCGCGATTCTTGTAGGGGCGGCGCTTGCTCCGCCCTGGGCGCGGCAAGCAGCGCCCCTACCTTTGCCCATAATCTGAAATGCACCCAGGCAGGAGACAGCGCAGCATGGCCGTGACTCTGACCATCCCCACCACACCGGACTCAGCGGCTTGATGGTCGGTTTAAAAACGGCTACTATTTAGCCGGATACCGGAGCAATCAGTCCACCCACCACAAGGAGTCAGCCATGCCAGCGCAAGACGAACGGGCTTATCAGGTTTTAGACGTGCCGTACCGCTCCCAACTGGACGGTGGCGCAGAATACGGTAAAGCGTGCGGCCCGACCAGCGCCGCCATGATCGCGTGCGCCTATACCGGCCAGGACGTGCAGCCCGGCCAGTATTACACCGACCTGGCGATCACGGGCAGCGCCATGCAGGATATCGCGCAGCTCAAGCGGTGGTTGGAGGACCGGTGGGGCATCGCCGTGACGCGGCGCGAAAATATCACCCTGGCCGACCTGGAAAGCCTGATCGCAGCCAAAAAACCGGTGCTGGCCCGCTTCGATTACGGTGCGTTCCGACAGCACGTCACCACGCAGGTAAAAACCTGGAACGACGGACACTTCGGCGTGATCGTCGGGATCGATGCCGACTACGTGTACCTGCACGACCCGCTGTGGACGCGGCGCGAGGATAACACGTCGAACGGCACAGCGATCCCGATCCGGCGCGAAGTGTGGATGGACATCTGGAACGCCGGGGAAAACTACTGCCTGGGTCTGGTCCCGCGTGATGGGCTGGACAACTTCGTACCCGCCAAACCATGCCGCAAAGTCACGGTCACATCGCCCGATGGCCTGTCGATCCGCCTGAAACCGAGTCTGTCCGGCCAGAAAAAAGCGGAGGGGGTGCCGTCCGGTGATCAACGCCTGATCTGGGCGGTGCGGCAGGACGCGGACGGCAGCGAATGGGGCGCAATCTCGGCGGACCTGGGCGAGTGGATCATGCTGACCGGCTACACTCAGACCGAAGAAGAATTCCCCGTCGAAGCACCGGCCCCGTTCTCGTTGGGCGGCGCGCTGGCCGTCCTGCCGGATACCAAAGCCCCGGCCATGCTCGTCCAGAGCAAGGATACCGTCGCCAGGCGTAACCGGAACGGGCTGACATCCCATTTCCTGCTGGATAAAAACGCCGTCGCTGATACGCCGCTGGCGGTAACGTGGGTGGACGTGCCGCCCGGTTCACACCAGAACATTCACCACCACCCCGAAACCCAGGTTTACGTGATCGTGGCGGGAAGTGGTCTGATGCACGTCGGCGGCGAGGAACGCGAAGTCCAGGCGGGCGATCTGGCGTATATCCCGTCCGGCGCGGATCACGGCATCACGAATACCGGCGACACACTGCTGAGCTACGTCTCGGCGGCGACTCCGGCGATTGATCTGGTGGCCGCGTATGATGGGGGCCAGTTCACGCGGGAGACTGAGGACGTTTAAATCCAATACGGTTTAGTTAACGCTGTAGGGAGGCACCCGCGTGTGCCTCCGGGCAACCGTCAGAGCACCATCAACGGCGGGACACATGGATCCCGCCCTACAGTCCCAGACCGGTGACAGGTTCTTATCTAAACCGTATTGCGTTTAAATCCCCGCGTATGGCGTGGGAGCGTATGGGGGGCGTATGGCGATACGCTCCTACCCATTCCCCCAGATCAATCCAGGGGCGTTGGACGCGATTTCCTGTACAACAGACTCAGCGCCACCAGATTCGCCCAGGCCAGCACTTTGAACTCGCCGTTAAATAAGGCCGCTTCGACCTGATCCCGCGTCAGGAAAACGAGTTCTTGTTCCTCAAGATCGTCCGCATTTGGTTCGGTGACTTTATGCGCCCCGGTCGCCAGAAAAGCATAGGCCATGCCCGCCCCCCGGTTGGCATCCACCCGGTATGACCCCAGCGTGGTCCACTGCGGCGCTTGGTAGCCGGTTTCCTCCAACGTTTCGCGTTGGGCGGCGGCCAACGGGTCTTCACCCGGTTCGATATAACCGCCCACCAGCGCCAGCGATA
>JAFGTJ010000195.1 GCA_016934195.1 Anaerolineae bacterium
AGTAAGTATCGCTTATTGTGTTTATTGGCCTGTCTACGTTGGCGATTCCCATGAGCCGGGATCGGCAATCCAAAAGGGTTAATAAGCTCTGAATGTACCCAATATACCATAAAGGCAAGTATAAAGTCAGGCATGGAGATTTTTACCGTACCAGTCGTTGACCGTCATATCGTGTATGCGCCGCTTGCGCATACGACCGCGTTGGTAAATGGTGAGGCGCTGGCGTTGTTGCAGGCCGGACTGCGGAATGATCGCTTACCGGCTGCCGGGACAGGGACCGATCTGCCGCTGCCGGTCAAAGACCTGCTCGAACAACTGGGTGCGTCCGCTGCCATCCCCGCTGCACGCACCGGACCGGTCAACGATCCGATCTTTCTGGGCATTATTCCCACACGCGGCTGTAACATGGCGTGCCGCTACTGTGATTTTGCTGCCCCGAAACAGTCCAGTCCGGTCATGACGCTCGATACCGCGCGCGCCGCCGTTGACGCTTACCTGGACCTGATGGTGGCTGCTGGGAATGATCGCGTCGAGGTGCATTTTTTCGGGGGCGAACCGTTCTGCGCGCCGCAGATCGTGCAGTTTGTGGTGGAATACGCCCGGTACCGGGCATCCGAGCACGGCTGGACGGTCCATTTTGAGGCCACCACGAACGGGTTTTACAGCGCGGAACGCTGCCGCTGGATCGCGGATACATTCGATACGATTGTCCTGTCATTGGATGGGCCGCCGGATATCCAGGATCACCACCGGGCCGCGATCACTGGCGGGGGAACGTCCGATGTGGTGCAGCGCAACGCCGCGATCCTGTCCGATGGCCCGGTCGATCTGGTGATCCGGGCCTGTGTGACCGGCGACACCGCGCCCCGTCTGCCCCAGATCGCGGGCTGGATTGCCGACAATTTCCGGCCCAGTACGGTGTGCTTTGAGACGCTCACCCCGTCACCGCTGGCCGAGCAACATGCCCTGATACCGCCCGATCCCTGGACGTTTGCGCGCGTTTTTGACGAAGCGGCGCAGGTATTGGCCCCGCACGGAATCCGTACTGCGATCTCAACCGTCGATCTGGGCAAAAACCGCGTCACATTTTGCCCGGTGGGTCACGATGCGCTGATCGTCACTCCGTCAGGCCGGGTGAATACCTGTTATTTGCTGTCAACGGACTGGCAGAGTCGCGGGCTGGATATGCAGATCGGCAAACTCGATAACGGCAGCCGCCGCACGCAATTCCGGCTGGACCCGGCAGCAGTCCAGGCCGCCCGCGACCTGACCGTCTATCAAAAACGTTTGTGTGATAACTGCCTGTGCCGTTACCACTGCGCCGGGGGATGTCCTGTCAACCATGCCACGACTGGCCCTGCCGGGCATTATGATGCATTATGTATACAGACACGGTTGATCACAGTGGCCCAACTGCTGCGCGATATCGGCCAGCACGCACTGGTGGAAACCTGGTTCGCGGATCGTGCGGAACTGGACCGGACGGCCACGCTGCTATCGGACAGGTTGCAGGTGTTGAATGAATGACGTTGTGATAGGCTGTCCCGCGCATATTCGCTGGGTGCGGGATAAGACCCAGGTGATCATTGTGGACGAGCAGCGCGGGGAATCCTGCCGCTTGACCGGCGCGGAGGCGGCGCTTTGGTCCTGGTTGTGGCAGCGGCACACCTATCCCCAGTTGGTGCAGTGGCTCGCCGCGTTGTTGAACACCGGCACCGAACAAGCGGGCGCGTACCTGGCTGACCGGCTGAGGAATTGGCACGCTGCCGGTTTGATTGTCACACATCCTGAGCGCGTGGACGGGGAACTGAATGGCTAACATCATCGTTTCGGACGTGTGCAACATGGCCTGCGCGTACTGCTTCGCCGGTCCCTATATGGAATCGGCGCGGCACACCGAGCAAGGCCAGTTTGTTGACCTGGATACGTTCGCGCGGCAGCTTGATTTTCTGGACCGGTCCGGGATCAACGAAATTCGGCTGATCGGCGGTGAGCCGACGCTGCATCCCCACTTTTCAGACTTGATCGCGCTGGCGCGCGCGCGCCAGAAACACATCGTAGTGTTTACGCACGGCGTCATCACGGAGCGAACGCTGGCCTGTTTGGAAGCCATTCCGCCCCAGGATTGCACCGTCCTGGTCAATACCAACGCGGTCCGCGATCCATCCACGCCGGGGACACGCGAACACCTGCGCCGCCGCGCGGTGCTGGAGCGTTTGGGCCAACGCGCCTTGTTGGGATATACCATCGCCACGCCCGATGCCCAACTGGATTTCCTGGTGCCGCTGGCCGTTGAAACCGGCTGCCAGCCGAAAATCCGGCTGGGGCTGGCGCAGCGCGTGATCGCCGGGCAAAATACCTACCTGCATCCCAAACAATATCCCTTTGTGGGGCAAAAGATCGTGACCTTCGCGGAGATGGCGGCCCGGTCGGGACTCCAGATCGAGCTGGACTGTGGCTTTGTGCGCTGCATGTTTTCGGAAGCCGGGTTAGAAGCGCTGCACGCCGTCGGGACGGTCCTGGAATGGCGGTGCAGCCCGGTCCTGGACCTGGCGCTCGACCAGACCGCCATGTACTGTTTTGCGGCGGGCGGTCTTTTTTCACACCATCTCGATCTTGCCAGCAGCGATCCCGGCGCGCCGTCTGCGGCCCAACTTCGCCATGCCCTTGCTGAACAGGCCGCCCCTTACCGGGCCGCAGGTATTTACAAAGAATGTTCCATTTGCCGGTTCAAACACACGGGGGACTGTTCGGGGGGGTGTCTCGCGGCGACTTTTGCGCGTTTTCAACCGGGACCCTCCCCAGTATTGGCGGTCCCTGCTGACGCGCTGGAATTAGAGAAAGGATTGCCATTGACACCACGTTTTTTGTGACGGTGTAACGACGAAGTTTCTAGTACGCGCATGTCTGATTGAGGAGAATTTTTATGTCTACCGATCCGAAATCCGTTCCGCCAAATCCCGAACCGCAGGATGGCGACAAACCGGAAATTTTTGCGGTGAGTGGCAAAGTAAATGAGCCGGAATTCAACCGCCGTGACTTTTTGAATGCATCCGGCGTGGTCGTGGCCGGAACGCTTGCGGCCAGCGCCGTCGGCGTATCGCTGGCCGGGGGCGACAGCCTGCAAACCGCATCGACCCCGACCCGCACCCCGCGCCCCACGCGCACCCCCATCCCCGAACCCTGTACGGTGCGAACATCTGAACAAGAGGTGAACGTGCATGTCGGGCCGGGGCGTCATCGCGGCATCCGTGACTATATGCCCGTCAATGAAGATGTTCCCGTGATCGGCAAGGGCAAGAACCCGCAGGACGCCAACGGGCCGTACTGGTGGAAAATCGAACTCTACGACTACGATGAAGCGTGGGTTCACCCTGACGACGTGGAAGCGAGCGGCGACTGCGACGTGGTGGACGATGTGGATGCGCCGCCGATCAGGACGCAATCGGCCCCACAAGCGACGGCAGCGCCGACCGACGCGCCGGTTCCCACCGGCATACCGGGGTCTGTCCCGGCGGGGCAAACCGGCATTAACTATACGGGGTCGGATGGACGCACCTATACGCTGCCATGCGGCGCTCCGATTCCGCCAGGGGCGGTGTGCGTTTGCAACTGCGTAACCGTTCCTGCCGGGTGCTCGTGCCACACTTACCGTCCGTGCTCGTGCGCCGGGGCGTCACACTACTGGTATCCGAACTAGCCGCCGTGTGTTTATCGTTGAACCCAGGTCGGGGGGATAAAATGGATGTCTACGCTATACCCATAACAGATAACCCTGGAAAGTACATCATCTACCGCCCATTACGCCAGTTGGCGTTTGTGGGCAATCGGGCCATGGCAGAAATCACATTGGCGCTGACTGACGATGTAACCAGCCCTAAACCGCGAGTGGACCAGAAAGTGCTGAATTTTCTGGTTTCAATTGGCTTTATGGCTCCAGACCCGTTTTCCCCCGTATTGTTAGACGGCCAGTTTTCCCCCACGCTGGCGGTGCTGCTGTTGACCAACCAGTGCCAACTGCGCTGTACGTACTGCTACGCCGCAGCGGGGGAATCGGTCCGCGAGCAGTTATCTCCCGACCTGGGCTATGCCGCCATTGATTACGTGTATCAAAACGCCTGCGCGCAGGGTCGAGAAGGGTTTGATGTTTCGTTTCACGGCGGCGGTGAACCGACCTTCGCCTGGACAACGCTCAAACAATGCACCCAGTACGCGCGCCAAAAATCACTCAAGAGCCACATCACGCTGACCTCGAACGGGGTATGGTCCAGTCAGCAAACGGCGTGGATCATCGACAATATAGACGGATTGAGCCTGTCCGTAGACGGGATGCCAGAAACCCAGGACCGGCAGCGTCCGCTGCGCTCCGGGCGCGGATCGTCGCCGTTTGTGAAACGCACGATTGCGGAATTAGACCGACACGATTTCCCATATGGGCTGCGTCTCACCGCGACACACCCCTGGACGCTGGCCGATGACGTGCGATTCTTGTGCGAAGAGACAAAATGCCAGGCGATGCAGGTTGAGCCAGCGTTCAACGAAAGCCGGGGCGGGCATGGGGAACCGGACGACGAGGATATCACCGGTTTTGTTGAGGAATTTCTTGAAGCGCACAGTATTGCGGAGGCGGCGGGCCGGACGTTGTTTTATTCCGGTGCGCGGTTTGGCCTGGTCACGACGATGTTTTGCACCGCGCCCTACAATGCGCTGATTGTTAATGCCAACGGCGATCTGGTCGCGTGTTACGAAGTTGCCAGCGACAACCATCCCCTGTCGGCCATGTCGGTTATTGGCCGGGTCAAAGACGGCGAGGTTGTGCCGGATGAGGCCGCCCACCGCCGGTTACACGATCTGATGGCGGAACGCCGCGCCGACTGCCGGGACTGTTTTTGTTACTGGTCCTGCGCGGGCGATTGTTATGCGCGCGCGTTTGGCCCGGAACCGGGCGATCATCTCCGGCGCAAAGGGCGCTGTACCATCAACCAACGGCTGATGGAACGGTTGATTTTGCGCCACATTGCCAAGAGTGAGGGCGTATGGCAGGGAGCGGTGTATTCTGCCCCTGCTCCCACCCCGCATGAAGCGTGTAATATCCCGGCGCAGAACGTCAGCGTGCAAAACACCACCAGCGCGAGCCATGCCTGATATGCCCGACCCGACTCCACCGCCAAGCGCCCTGGTCGTGATCTCGTGGTGGTCAAACTGTCTGGCGCTGGACTGTTTGCAGCGCTTGCGGACTCACGCCCCCGACCGCCCGCTCTACGTGGTCCAGGTCGGGAAATCGCCGGAACAGTGCGCCCGCTTTCGGGAGCAGGTGCCGCCGGAGGTGCGCGAACTGTCCTATCCTGACGACGCGCCCGCCGAACACAGCCGCGTGATCCAGCATACCGCTTTTACCCACCTGCGAGATACCGGGGGCGTGTGGTTTATCGATCATGACGTATTGTTCCAGGCTGAGGCCGAACCGTTTTTCGCAGCAGCGGACCGGTGGTTTGCACGCGATCCGGCGTTGTGCCTGTGCGTGAACTCGCAGTCCGGCAGTCCGGCGCTGACTCAACCGGCGTTTTGGCTTTCGCCCTCCCGCTGGCCGGAATCGACCCCCGCGCTGGACCCGGTGCCGTTCAAACCCCGGTCGAGCGCGCGCCGTCCTGACCTGTACCACCACGAGGGTGAGATGTCCATCCCAGAACAGGATACGCTGGTCCGGGCGCGGGATGAACTGGCCGCTGCCGGTCGCGCCGCCGCGTACACGCTGGACGGCAGCGACGACAGCGAC
>JAFGTJ010000196.1 GCA_016934195.1 Anaerolineae bacterium
CGAGGGCTGATATCGGGGCGCGTCACCCCCAGCGCGTCCATGTCCTCAAAGTAGCTGCGTGCGTACATTTCTACAATCTGCATCGGGCCGGACTGTGTCTGGCGCGCTTTCTTCAAAATACGGTCTTCGCCGTCGTCCAACAGGTGGCCTACATCGGTCAGGTTTTGCACGTACAGCACGTCGTAGCCGCTGTACCGCAGGTAGCGCACCACGATATCAAACGCGAGATACGTCTTGGAATGGCCCACATGCGCGTGATCGTAGACGGTCGGGCCGCACACGTACATATTGACGCGGCCTGCTTCAATCGGCTGAAACGGCTGTTTTTCTCGATTTAAAACGTTGTAGATTTGTAATGCCATTAGGGCTATGTCCTTAAACTCCACACCCCGCGAACTCCGGTAGATTGTAGCGCAAAGTCTCCCATGCGTTAAGGGTAATATTCAATTGGCGTTCCTGGTCTAAAACTGTACAATGAATAAACTTAACATTGATCATTAGGAGCGCGGCGCGTGAGCACTATCTGGATCAAACAGGCTGACGTGGTGACACTGGATGCCAACGGCACAATTCTGCGCGGCGTGGACATCCTGATCGAGAATAAGCGCATCAAGCACATCGGCACCGTGCCGGAAAACACCCAGGCCAACGAAGTCATTGATGCTGCCGGATACGTAGCGCTGCCCGGTTTCTTTAACGCGCACTGTCATTCCCCCATGACGTTTGAACGCGGCTGGGCCGAAGACCTGCCCTTTCCGCGCTGGCTGAACGAAAAAATCTGGGTAGCGGAAAGCGCGCTCACGCCGGATGACGTGTACTGGGGCGCAGCGCTGGCCGCCTGCGAGATGATCCGCTGCGGGACGGTCGGTTACAACGATCACTATTTCTACATGGATCAGGTAGCGGAAGTGGTCGAAGCCAGCGGGCTAAAAGCCATGTTAGCCTGGTGTACATTCGGCATAGGGGACGACAAGGAAATCGGGCCGGGGGCGGATAAACAGCTTGCTTTCAGTTGGGAATGGAACAACTCGGCCAATGGGCGGATTCATACCAGCCTGGGACCACACTCACCCTACGTCTGCCCGCCGGACTTCCTCAAGCGTGTGATCGTTCTGGCCGGACAACATGATCTGCCAATTCACCTGCATGTCGCGGAATCACAACAGCAAGTCGATAACTCACGCGAACGATACGGACAAACGCCGGTCGAGCACCTGAACACACTGGGCCTGTTTGACCACCACACCATCGCCGCGCACTGTCTGGCACTAACCGAAAACGACCGGGCGATCCTGGCCGACAAAGGCGTTTACATTCCGCGCACACCGATCACGTATATGAAACTCGCCATGCCGGTCCGCACGCCGGTAACAGTGCTGCACGAGTCCGGCATCACACGGGTTGCACTCGGATCGGACGGTCCGGCCTCTAACGCGGATATGGATATGCTGGCCGTGATCCGGCAGCAGGTCTTGCTGGAAAAATATTCACAGGAAAATCCCGAAGCGCTGCCGGGAGATATGGCGCTGCGCATGGCAACCCAAATTGGCGCGCAGGCGCTCGGCTTCACGGAAAGCGGCGTATTGGCCGAGGGTCGCCCGGCGGACCTGATCCTGATAGATTTCAATCGGCCTCACCTGCGCCCGCGCCATGACCTGATCGCCAACATGGTCCACAGCGCGAAGGGTGCGGACATTACGCATGTGATCGTAGACGGTCAACTATTGATGCGCGACCGGGAACTGCTCACCCTGGACGAGAAGCAAATTTTGCGCGAGGCGGAACAACGCGCTTTCCGCATGGTGCGCCAGGATATGAGCCGGGTCCGCGAATACCAGGATTAAGGGACTATCCGCCAATCATTTTGGGCGCGGCAAGCAGCGCCCCTACCAAAACGATAGATTAGACTTACTTGCGCAATGAGCCTTCCGGCTGGGCGAAATACATCCGTCCGGCGTTGGTCACGATGTAGCGAGTCACCAGGACCGGAATCGTCCGGTCCATATAGCGCTTGCCATCCTCGACTACAACCATCGTGCCATCTTCCAGGTAGCCAACACCCTGATTCGTCTCGCGGCCTTCCATCACGATATGAATATCCATCGTTTCACCGGGCAGGAAGATCGCACGGACAGCATTTGCCAGTTCGTTGATGTTGAGCACATCCACGCCTTGCAGTTCGGCTACCCGGTTCAGGTTATAATCATTGGTCATCACCGGGATACCGCGCTGCTGGGCTAACAATACCAGCTTTTCATCCACCTCGTTGGTTTCCTCGATGTCATCGTCGATGATGCGGATCGGAGTCCGGCTGTGCTGCTGAAGTTCGCTCAGAATTTCCAGGCCGCGTTTGCCCCGGTTGCGCCGCAGCATTTCAGCAGAGTCCGCGACATGCTGAAGTTCGTTCAGCACAAAACGCGGGACCAGCAGCGCTCCCTGAATGAACCCGGTCTTGCTGATATCCAGGATGCGCCCGTCAATAATCACGCTCGTATCCATCAAAATCTCACCGGCAGCACCAGCGTTGGAGAGCCGGGCAAACGCGCCGCTTTTATCCCCCAACACACCGCCAAACAGGGTAAATACGTCCTGAGCACGCAGCGAAAAGATCGTCACGCTCACATAAGTGACGGTTATAGCGGCGATGGTTGGCAAAACCTGCCCGAACGGGTCCGGCAGCAGCGACAGCGGTAATGCTAACAGCGCTGAGATGATCATGCCGAACATCAAACCAAACATCGTCGTGATCAGGTTTTCGGCAGGCATCTGGGTAATAACACGCCGGGAAGCGCGCGCCGGGTAGGTCGTCAACCAGGGCGTGATCAGCAACCCGGCAAATGCCCCCATCAAGGAGAAAGTCAGACCGGTTGCTTCAGAGGGGAGAAACAAAGCATCGGACAAATTGATGCCGACTAATGCGCCAAGCAGCGCAAACACCATCATGCCGACCAGACGAAGCGACAGTTCGAGACTCATGATAATGATGCCTCCTTAGCCATAGCCGGGCATCACCAGAAAATAAAGTGGGGCGATGCTGCCATATACCCATACAGCATAAGCGGCTGCGGCTAATATTGGGATAAAGCGATAATGAGGATCGGAGCGCCCCACGTTGTTGATGAACAGACACACGATAAAGGACAAGTAATGTAGTTGTTCGTCTCAGCGTGATTTAGCGGACAGTTCCGTATGCTCAAAGCCCACTTTAACACGGAAGGAATACCGCGTCAACGGATATAAAACCAAAAAGCGCCTGTCCCCAGGCGCTCCAAGCTCAAGTAGGGCAGGTGAGATTCGAACTCACACGAGGTTTCCCTCAGTGGATTTTAAGTCCACGGCGTCTGCCATTCCGCCACTGCCCCACACGGCGTTTAGAAGTGTAGCACGAGTGCGGCGCACTCGTCAATCATCAACCAGAATCACGAACACGGATCGCAATCACCGCCGTCACGGACCGGCAGCGTGAGCGTAAATGTGCTGCCTGTCCCTGGAGTGCTTTGCACACCCAGGTCGCCACCCATCAACGTCAACAGGTTGCGCGTGATCGCCAGCCCTAACCCGGTGCCCGGCTGCCCGATGACGTGCTCGTTGTCAGCGCGCCAGAATTTAGTACCCAACTGGGCGATCTGTTCCGGCGTCATGCCCACCCCGGTATCGGTGACACTGATGCACACGCACTGATCAACCGGCTTCACGTCAACCGTAATCGTCCCGCCGTCGGGCGTATATTTGTAGGCATTACTAAGCAGATTCACCAACACCTGCACTACCCGGCTGTGATCCGCCCACACAGCCGGCAGGGTATCGGAAATATTCTCTACCAACGAGTGTCCGCGATCCGTGATCTGCTGCATCACGCCGTCTTTGGCTTCCGCGATGGCGGCCCGCACATTCACCGGTTCCGGCTCAATATACAGTTGACCGCTTTCGATGCGGCTGATATCATTCAAATCGCTCACGAGCACGGCCATACGTTTGACATTGCTCTTGATAGTGCCCACAAAACCCTGCTGCTGCCCGGTTAGTGATCCGGCCATCCCCAACAAATCCGCGTACCCGCTGATGCTGGTCATGGGAACTTTCAGCTCATGAGCTACCAGGCTCACAAATTCCGACTTGGCCTTATTCGCCGCCTGGACCGCATCGTACAAGCGCCCGTTCTCAATCGCAATCGCGGCGCGATCCGCCAGCCGTGATACCAATGCCTGCGCGTCCTCGTCAAAAGCGTTCGCGCGGGGAGCCGCCAGAGTCAGCACGCCAATTACGTTGTTTTCAAGGTGAATCGGGACACACAAGATCGTGCGCGGCGGTTCGACTCCTGGCGGAGAGAATTGCAGCGCGGCCTCTTTCGTCTCAAACACCTGCCCAATCAAGGGGTGCGTCAGCGCAACCTCGGCGCTGGCCGAAAATTCGTCCGGCTCGCCAAAATGTGCCACCCAGCGCAGCGCGTCGGCTTCTTTATCGTACAAACCCAAACTGGCGCTTTCAGCCTCACACAACCGGGATGACCACTCCAGCGTGATCTGCATGGCGTGCGTCATATCGAGCGTTTCATTTAACTGGCGGTCGATCCACTGAAGCATCGTCAGT
This sequence comes from Anaerolineae bacterium, assembly GCA_016934195.1. Lineage (GTDB taxonomy): Bacteria > Chloroflexota > Anaerolineae > Aggregatilineales > Aggregatilineaceae > JAFGTJ01. Next base: position 4,591 of record JAFGTJ010000196.1, read on the forward strand.
TCTTCAACGCGATCCGCCAGGGCCTGATCCTTTGCGCTGTACAACCGGGCGTTGTCAATGGCAACAGCGGCCTGGGCTGCGAAGGCGTCCAGAACTTCGAGATCTTTTTCGGAAAACAGGCCGGTACGGATGCGGTTATCCACATATACCACACCGATAATGTGACCCCGCGCCCGCAGCGGAGTCGCCATGATGCTGCGCAAAGCATGGGCGATGATACTCGCCTGCCCCGAATAACGCGGATCGGTCTGGGCGTTGGTGGTCACAACCGGTTCACCGGAATTTACCACCTGCCGCGTGATCGTCCGGCTGACGGCGAACTCGCCGCCCTCAAGCGTTTCCTGGTCAAAATTCCGGGCTACTCGCACAACCAGTTTGCCGTCATCGTCCAGCAGCATCAGAAAACCGCGCTCGGCCCCGGTCAACTGGATAATGGCGTCCATCACCTGATCGAGCACGATCTGCAATTCCAGCGACGAACCGATCACGCGGCTTACTTCGTACAACACCCCCACGCTGCGCTGCTGCACGGAGTCTCGGTGGCTGGCTGTCACCTGTTCAAACACCTTCTCAAGTGCCGCCAACCGTTCATCGAAATATACCGGATCAACAAAGTTAGCCTGGGCCTGGCTGCGCAGCAGTGTAATCGTCTGACGCGCGTTAGCAAGCGCCATATCAAGGTCTTGAGCCGTTGGTTTGGATAGTTCGCTCATGATTCACCAGTCTGGAAATACTCGCAATAGGCTGTCAACGGACACGCCGCGCAGTCAGGACGCCGCGCATGGCATACCTCGCGCCCGTGCCGGATGATGTTCAAATGTGCAGAATAATACTCGTCAGGCGGAACAATGGCTTCCAGGTCATCATGGGCACGGTTAGCGCTGGTGTCGGGATCGATCAGGCCCAACCGCTTCGTGACGCGGTGAACGTGTGTGTCCACCGGAAAAGCGGGAATATTGAACGCAAACAGCAGGATAATGGCCGCCGTCTTGGGACCGATCCCCTTCAACCGGGTCAGCCAGACTTTGGCCTCATCGATCTCCATATCTGCCAGAAAATCGAGCGTGATCGCCCCGCGCTCCTCAGTGATAGCCCGCAGCGCGGACTGGATACGCGGGCCTTTCTGGTTCGCCAGTCCTGCCGACCAGATCGTCTCCACCACGTCATCCGGCGGCGCATCCCGCACCGTTTCCCAGGAATCATACCGCTGCTTGAGCGCGTCAAAGGCCATATCGCGGTTGGTATCGGTCGTGCTCTGGCTCAGAATCGTGCTCACCAACTCGTCTACCGGGGGCAAGTGCTGCCGCCAGGTTGGATAGCCATACGTCTCTTGCAGCAGTTCCGCCACGCTAGCGTACTGCTTACGTCGTTGGTCCAGGGATTGTTGTTCCATAAACGTTTACCTAAATTCGTCCCGCTTATTCATTTTTACACGATAAACGAAATTCGCGCACCTCACCATCCCACCGCTTTTTTCAGACACCGATCACACGACCAGTTGATTATACAACTGGTCCAAACTGAGGTCCGGCACAACGGTTTCGCGCGTGCGGAGCGTGATTGCTGCCGCCGATACACCCAAACGCATTGCATCGTCCAGCGGCATCTGGTTGATCAGCCCAAAGATCACGGCGGCGGTCAGCGCATCGCCCACACCGGTTTTGTCCACGACTTGCGTATGAATCGCCGGGATATGCCCGCTGCCCTGTCCCCCGGCATACACCAATCCTTGCTCGGCCAGCGTGACAATAGCAATCGTGGCTCCCATACTCACCAGGCGTTGGGCAATTGCCATCGCGTCCCCGCCCTGAGTTGGCGACTTAGATACACCAGCTAACACCGCCGCTTCGATTGCATCCGGGGCCAACATGTACAAATCCGGCAGGTGCTTACACAGCTTATTCGCCAGCTTTTGGGAAGTCGGATCGGCGCACACCGGAACCCCATACCGCTTTGCCCACAAAAATACCGATTCCAGGGTGCGCGGCGAGAGGCTGGCATCGATCACGATCATGGCAACACCGGCAAACAATGCGCGGTGACGCTGCAAATAAGCAGGCGAGATCGAGGACATCACGTCATAGTCTGACACGGCAACCTGAACATCCCCGCTCTGGTCCTGAAGAGCAACGTAACTGCCGGTACTGGCCCCCGATACGCGCAAAACCGCCTCAATATCCACACCCGCCGCCGCCGTTCGCGCCATGAGAAACTCCCCGGCGTGATCCTCGCCCACCGCCGACAACAGCACCGTAGGCACTTCGAGACGCGCCAGATTTTCGGCAATATTGCGCGCCACCCCGCCAACACTGGTACGCACACTCCCCTCGTTGTTGATTCCCATCTGGAGCGATTCAAGCGAGCGCGCCTTGATATCAACCCCCGAGGCCCCAATCACCAAAACGGTCGAGTCCATACGGTTTGTTCCTCACAGTTTCTCATTAATCTGCGGCAGGTACACTATCAATAGTACGAAATACCCATCGATTCCACTTGTCAGACGGTACAGAAGCGATTATAAAAGTGTCAGGAATTTGTCAATAACTGTACAAAAACTGTACGAAGGTGTTTGCGCGATTTAACAGGGAGCAACGGGCTATGGGAACAGAATTTGATAATGTTGATCTGGCATCGCCCCACGATGCTGCCAGACCAAACCTTGAGCAGCTAATGCAGCTAGGGATACAGACCGCTAAAGAAGGCCATAAGCAAAATGCGCGGGTAATTTTCCAACAAATCTTGGACGCCGATAAACAAAACGAACGCGCCTGGTTATGGATGGCCGCCGTTGCCGAAACACCGGCTAAGCGCGTCCAATATCTTAACACCGTGCTGCGCATCAACCCCAACAACGCAACGGCACTACGCGAACTCCAACAAATGCGCCAGAAACAGGAAACCAGCAATAACCAGGCCCTACGGTACGGCATGATCGGGTTGGCGATTGTATCGGTGCTGATCGTCCTGGCAATCGTGATCGTCCTGATCGCCTAGTACTCAGTCCATATGGATGTGAAGCATAAACTAAGGTAGAGTCTGGATCAACCTAAAAGGAGAACCAGACATGCCAGCGAAAA
>JAFGTJ010000197.1 GCA_016934195.1 Anaerolineae bacterium
AACAGGTCGATTTGCAGCGTCCCGGCGATCAGGATCGCTACCAGCAGTCCAAATACCGCCCATAACGCCGGACGCATCGCGGCGGTTCCCTCGAACATACGGGAATTGGCGGGAGTCGTCTCCGACTGTTGGAACAACGCCGCCATGATCACGCCAATCAGGATACCAAACGTGATTGCCAGCACGATCCGCGCCACCGCGATATCCATGCCGATGGCCGAGCCGGTGTAGCTGATCGCCAGGATGTTGACCGCCGGACCGACGAATAGAAACGTCACCGCCGGACCCAATCCCGCGCCCCGCTTCCAGATTCCGGCAAACAGCGGCAAGATGGTACACGAACACACCGCCAGTATAAACCCGCCGACCGCCGCCGCCGGGTAACTGATCCATTTGGGCGTCTGGGGGCCGAGATAGCGCGTGACGACTTCTTTGGGCATCAGGCCGCTGAGAAAGCCCGCGATGAAGAACGCCGGAACCAGGCACAGCAGCACATGCGCCGCCAGATAATCCAGCAGGCCGGTCCACCCGGCGTTGAGCAGGTCGAGAATCATAGCATGTACGCCTTACTATATTCAGAAAATTGAATAGATCGCGGTCTGAAAAATGCGTTGGCGATCAGGTCAGGACACAGGTGAACACAGATAGACGCTGATTTTTTGTTTTTTAATCTGTGTTCATCTACGTGAATCTGCGTCCCATTTTGCTATCACCAACGCCAACAGAAACCGGGTTATTCGCTCGCCAGCAGCGCGTCGGCCAGCCACGTCATGATCTCGGCGGTGTCAGGAATACGGCCCTCGCTGACGACCGTTTCATTGATGACCAGTCCCGGTGTTTTCAGCACATATTCGCTGATGTCCAGCGGGTTCTTGACATGCTCAATCTCGTAACCGCCCGCCGGACGCAGATCGGCCAGCGCTTGCCGGGTATGTTCCTCGACCTTCTGGCAGTTCGGGCAGCCAGACCCCAGAACCTTGATATTCAACATTGCTTATATCTCCTAAGAATTGCAATTTGGACACGGGCACGACTCCAGGACCGGCAAACCGCCAGCCTCTACCGGACCGAGCACGGCGTCCAGCAAATCAGCGGTAATATCGTCCACCAGCCGGTAGAAAACCTGCAAGCCGTCCTTACGCGACTCGACCAACCCGGCATCCCGCAGCGCCATCAACTGCTGCGAAATGTACGCCTGCCGCTTGCCGAGCGCCGCTTCCATGTGGCACACGCAGATTTCGCCGCCGCGCAGCATGTCGAGAATTTGCAGCCGGACCGGGTGCGCCAGCGCCTTGAAGCGAACGGTTGCGTCGTCGTAGTCGATCATGTTTCGTCCTTGTATTCAAAAAACTGAATATACAGTAGCGCTAAAAACATCCGGCGGCAAGCGCCGGATGTCATAGGTTTTGGATGATTTACGATACGGGCCGAAACCACACCCCGTAGGTGATCACGCGCGGCTGGACGAGATAGTGATCCAGCGTGCTCGGACCGCAGCTTGCGCCGCCCAGCCCACTCTGGACGTGATCCACGTTGAACGTGATATCGTCACGGCGGGTAAGTTCGTAGATATGTTGGGCGGCGGTCAAATCCTGCGCGGTGTAGGGGTGCGCGCTGATATTGATCAGCGGCATTCCGATCACCTTCAGGCCCGCGCCGTCCGCGTCGGTGAGCGCGGCCCACCGCACATCGATCCGGTTGCCGTATTCCTGCGGCACGACATAGGACAGTCTATCGTCCTCAACGGTTGTAGCGTACCGGCCCACGCGCGCGCCTTCCTTGCGATCCGAGTAAGCTTCGTGCGGCCCGCGCCCGTACCATACCAGCCGGTTGAAGTCGCCCGGCAGTATCATCGTCAGCCCAACACGCGGCAGCGGCGGCAGAGTTGGATCGGCCCGCACGATATGCACCAGCGCGATATCCCCGCTGCCGTAAACACGGTAGTCGTATTCGGACCGGAAACCGGCGCGGACATCCGGCGCGGACGTGAACGATCCGACCTTGACCCGCACCAGTCCCGGCGTGCTCCGATCCACCGTCACCGACTGGACGTTTTCGACCAGCCGGTCCAGTCCCGCCGCGCGCCAACGAGTGGCTATCGTGTCGGAAATGGTCGAGTCGTCGTTGTTGGTCGGTGCGCGCCAGATGTTGAGCGCCGGACCCGTCAGCAGCAGATCGCGTTCTCCCAACCGGAACGATACGATCCGGCCCTGCTCGAAACGTAACGTGAAATTTTCCCCATTGATGGTAATGGCTTCGTCCGCCCGATCACCGGCCTGATCGACGCTCAGCGCGGGCATGGACCCTGGCAGCAGCGCGGGTCGGCGCGGAACATCCAGCGGCAGACGGAACTGTGCCCACGCGACCTCGTGCCCCGCTTCGGCCCAGGCCGTATCCGCCGCCAGCGCAAAACTCAAGGTCAGCCAGTATTCGGTTCCCGGCGTGATGGCCGGTGTCTCAAACGGGATCGTCAGGACTGCGCTCGCCCCCGGCCCAATGTCCGGCAGGTCCAGGTCGCCGGATTGCAGCGGAACGCCGTCGGCGGCCAGCATCCAGGTCAGGTCGAGATCTTCCAGGCCGGTAAAAATCCGGCGGTTGGTGATCCGTACCTGTCCGGCTCCTATATCCACCGCTTCGACACGCACCGGCTCCAGAATTTTCTTGTATTCCCACAGCGCGGGATGCGGGATGCGGTCGGCGCGGATCAGCCCGTTGATGCAAAACGGCCCGTCGTGGGGCGTATCCCCGAAGTCGCCGCCATACGCGAACCATTCTTCGCCTGCGTCCGTGACCTGCCGGATTCCCTGGTCCACCCAGTCCCAGATGAATCCGCCCTGCAAGCGCGGGAATGCTTCTATCGCGTCCCAGTATTCGCGCAGGTTGCCGACGCTGTTCCCCATCGCGTGGGCGTATTCGCACATGATGACCGGGCGCGTTTCGGCGGGATGGTTCGCCATCTGGATCAGGCGCTCTACCGAAGGATACATCGGCCCCAGAATATCTATCGTCGGCGCGTCGTCCGCCGGGTGGTAATGCACCAACCGCGTCGGATCGTAGCTGCGTATCCAGTCCGACAAAACCGCGTGATTCGGCCCGTAACCGGACTCGTTGCCCAGTGACCACACGATCACGCAGGGGTGATTTTTGTCGCGTTCCACCATGCGGACGCCGCGCTCGATGAAGGCCGTTTCCCACAGCGGGTCTTTGGTAAGCAGGTCCCAGACGCCGTGTGATTCGATGTTGGCCTCGTCGTAGACCAGAATGCCGTATTCGTCGCACAGTTCGTACCAGCGCGGCAGGTTGGGATAATGCGCCGTCCGCACCGCGTTGATATTGAACTGTTTCATCAAGCGAATGTCGGTGAGCATGGACTCTTCGCTGATGGTGTGCCCGGTGTCGGGATCATGCTCGTGGCGGTTGACGCCGCCGAAAATGATCGGCTTTCCGTTGAGGTGAACATTCCCGTCTTTGAGTTCCACCTGCCGGAATCCCACCCGGCATTCTTCGATTTCCACCACGCCGCCCGCCGGATCAAGCAGCGCGATCAACAGGTGGTAGAGATACGGTGTTTCGGCGGACCACTTGTACGGATCGCTGACCGGCTGTTCCAGACTCAGCGTAATTTCGTCGCCCGCCGCTGACGTGACCTGTGCCGTCAGCGGCGCGTCAAACACGGCCCGGTGGCGAGCGTCGTACAACATCGCCTCGATGGTGTAACCCACCGCATCCGCCGCGCCGTAATTGGTAATTTTCGTTTGCAGCCTGAGCACCGCATCACGGTAATCCGCGTCCAGCGTGGTCCGCACAAAAAAGTCCCGAATGTGGACGGACGGCGCGGCCCACAGATACACTTCGCGGTAAATGCCGCTCAGTCGCCAAAAGTCTTGATCTTCCAAATAGCTGCCATCCGACCAGCGGTAAACGCGCACCGCCAGCGTATTGTCGCCCGGTTGCAGATAGGACGTGATGTTAAATTCGGCGGGAAGGCGGCTGCCCTGGCTGTAACCGACCTGCTGGCCGTTGACCCACACATGACACGCCGAATCGACGCCCGCGAAGTGCAGGAATACCTGCCGCCCGTCCCATTCCGCCGGGATGCTAAACGTCCGGCGGTAGGAGCCGGTGGGATTGTCGTCTTCCGGCACACGGGGCAGGTCGTCAATCGGGAACGGGTA
>JAFGTJ010000198.1 GCA_016934195.1 Anaerolineae bacterium
CGAAGCTGTCCACATCCGGCCCGCGCCATATCCCCACGCCGCGCAAGAACTGCCGCGCGGTATTGGCGGAGAACAACGGCACATCCGTCCATTCAGCGAGATCACCATCGATGATCGGCGGCTGCTCAGTGCGCAGCGCAACCAACTTGGTTTCTTCACTGGCTACGCCAATACGTTGCACCGCCGCATACAGCCAATAATCCGTTGTTTCAGGTATTTCAAACGTAACAGCGACCTCGTCACCTTCGCCGAGACTGTAGTATTTGCCAAAACTGTAATACGATTCGCCGGTCCAATCGCGCTCGCGTATGTCGGGCTTCCCGGCGAGACGTTCGCCAAATTCGGCCTCCGTGCGTACATAAGGCCGCACCGCGACTTCGTTATAATCGAGATACTGTGCGGCTATGGGGTTTTCCTGCACGACCAGCAGCGCCAACAGCGCCTCAATCGTTGATTCTGCGCCCGCATTGCGATTCACGCGCCAATCAAACGGTCCCTGAATACCATCAAAACAGCGCCCGGTATCAGGATCGGCCATCGGGACACCGGCCATGTTGTTACCGAAAAACCATGATGCGGCCAACCCTGCAAACCGCGCATAGCGATCATCGCCCGTCGCACGGTACAGCGCCATAAAATCCTGCGTCAACATATTGGTACCATAGGCAATCTGCCCCAAATTGCGCGGTAAAATGCCGATCTCGCGAATCCGTTCAAACGCAAGTTGACGCATCAAAAACGTGTTAGCGGTTTCTGCCGCCGCATCGATCCAATCCTGCCGGTCCAATGCAGCGCCCGCGTCCGCCAGCGCGTGAACCATGTGACTGCCCCAGGCGTGCCAGTAACCCGGTGCGCTGGTCGTCACGGGGATCATGCCGAACGGATACGTCTGGCTGTCTCCCAGGCGATAGGCCGCGATTCCGTCCGCGATATGTTCGATCAGCGCGGCAGTGTCAGGATTCGGATGCGCGCGATAGTAGCTGGTCAGCGCCAGCAATTCCACCGAGGCGACATCCGGCGCGCCAGCCGGAATCCAGTTTGGAATGTTATAACCGTGCATGGGGCTGTAAGTGCCGTATTCGACCAGATTCGCCGCCAGCGCGGATTCGGTCAGCAGGTAGGCCGTCTCCAATTCGGCAGCATACGCCGCATCCACCGGACCAAACACGCGCACGCCTTCCGCCAAGGCCCACAATCCGCGCATGGCCCACCAGCCTTGTAACGTTTTATAGCTGGTATTGCCCTCGGTATTGATCGTGCCCACCGCGTCATAGGTGAAATTGTAAAACCAGCCATCTTCAGTCTGCATGTAACGCACAAAATCCAGGCACAGCCGCGCCAGTTCAAGCGCGCGGGTTTCGCCCGTTTGCTCGTAGAACCACAGGTAAACGACCGCCGCGCGGGCGACATCATCCACCGCTGTGATCCCTTCTCCGGCGGCGTCTACCCATTCGTATTCGGGATACTCCGAGTAGATATGCACAATCGCTACATCCTGATCGCCAAACGTGACCGGCTCGGTCAAAAACAGCAGGTGATCAAGATTGACCAGATCGTGCCGCATGGAGTCGCCCTCCTGGGCAGTCGTGGCTGGTACAGATAGCGCCAGCGGAAACAATATTCCGATCAGCAGCGCCACCGACAACAACGCTATGCTCCAACGTTTGATAACCATCACCTATCCTTTCACCGCGCCCACGTTCAGGCCCTCGATAAAATAGCGCTGCGCCGTAAAAAACATCAGCAGAATCGGCGCGGCCATCATCGTTGCCATCGCCATCATATAGTGCCATTTCGGGGCGCTCTTAGAAAGCGACTGCTGGAAAAACTGCATCGATAGAATCAGTGTAAAGAACTGCGTGGTATTCAGATAAATCAACGGCGCTTGCAAATTGTTCCAGTTCCCCTGGAAGGCCAGCACGCCAATCGCCAGAAACGCCGGTTTGACCATTGGCAGCATGATATAAAAGAAAATCTGCACCGTGTTCGCCCCATCTACCGTCGCGGCGTCGTCCATATCACGCGGGATGGTCAAAAAAAATTGGCGCAGCAGGAAAATATACGCGGGTCCCCACGCGGTCAACGCGGGCAGCGTCAACGGATCATACGTGTTGAGCAGTCCGAATTCACGCCAGACCAAAAATCCGGGCACCATCGTAAGTGTAGCCGGAATCATCATTGTGGAGAGCATGATGAAAAAGATCGTATCGCGCCCCTTGAACCGGAACCGCGCAAAACCATAGGCCACGATTGCCGCGCTGAACATCTCGCCAAACATTGCCAGCACGGTGATAAACAACGTGTTACCCATGATGCGCCAAAACGTCAGTCCCGGCGCGATGCTGTCAAGCTGCTTCCACGAATCAAAATAATTTTCAAACGCAACCGGATCAGGCAACCACTTGGGCGGCCAGACAAACAGTTGATCCTCGGTTTTGAGTGAGGTCGAAACCATCCAGAAGAAGGGAATCAGGATAAGTGCCGCACCAAACAGCAGCAGGGCATAGATCAGTATCCTGCCGAATATCGTCTGGATTAACCGGCGGCGTGCCAACGGATCATGATAGGCTGTTGTGGCCGGGGTTGTCGTATTGGCAGTCATAATTACGCTCCTTCCCCTTCGCGCGAGCTTTCATAGAACACCCACGCGGTAGACGATCTGAACACCAGCAGTGTTATCGCGATGATCAAAATCGATGTGAGCCAGCCCACCGCCGACGCATAACCCATTCGCCCGGAATTGAACGCTTCGTTGTAGATAAACCAGTTCAAAAACCAGCCATCTTCGCGATCCGTGGGGATAAACGCTTGTTGGGTGAACAATTGCAGCGCCGCGATCATGCCCATGATCAGGTTGTAAAACAGCGCAGGACTGAGCATCGGAATCGTGATACGGCGAAATTTGCTCCACGTTCCCGCGCCGTCAATAGCAGCGGCTTCATAGAGTTCTGGCGGAATATTCTTAAGTCCGGCCAGCAGAATCACCGTGTTTGCACCAAAAACACCCCATGTACTCATGATGATAAACGAGGGCAGCACGAGGTTTTTATCGGTGAACCACCCCATCGGTCCTATGCCCACTTGCCCCAATCCCCAATTGATGAGGCCGCTCTTAGGCGCAAATAACCACCACCACAACAGCGCGGTTGCCGCCGCAGGCAGCACCGCCGGTAAGTAGTAGAGCGTGCGCCAATAACCGATCCCGCGCACCGACTGATTGAGCAGCAGCGCCACACACAGCGCCGCGATCAACCCCAGCGGCACATTAAACACCGCATACCGTAAAGTCAACCAGACTGCTTTGAAAAAGAATGGATCGGTGGCCCCGATTACATAGTTGGTATCCCCGATGGTGAACGAGTCCAGTTCGCGATAACGGGCAATACGCGGCCCTTCAGCATCCAGTTTGCCTAATGCCGCTATCGACACACGCTCGTCTGCATCAAACTTCATGACCTTCAGCGACAGCGCATATTTATAGTGAAATAACGGGTCCTGTAACGATTTTGGTTTGTCCCACAAAATATTGTATTCGGTGAATCCCAGGTAAAACGACAGCAAGATCGGAAATGCTGTCAACACAATGCGCCCCGCGATCCAGGGCGTGATCAGCGAAAAGCCGGTGGCGGCCTCTGGTTTGACGCCCAGCGCGCGCAGCCCGCGATAGGTGCCGTAGATCAGCAAGCACAGGACAATCGCCAGCCCGATGTAGCGCAGCAGCGTCGGATAGTACGTGTTAAAAGCTCCGGGATCGCCCATAACCAATCTCCCTCTTAATAAACAGGAGCGGCGTTCAAACCGCTCCTGCGCATTACTTAATCGTGTTATGCGGGAAATCCCTACTGATTTTGCGCCAGAATGTCTTCCAGCAGAATGCGAACATCAGGGGCCAGCGCCTCGGCGGTATCTTCGCCGCGCACTACCGGATATACGAAGTCATTGCGCCAGACGCCCCACATGAAGTCGCCGACATGGGGGAAGACCTTGTATTCGGAGCGCATGTAGGGCAGCGCCGCCACAATGTCGGCTGCCGTATCTGCTTTGTAGGGGATCGAGGCCACGAAATGCTCAACCGTGGCGTGGGAGATGCGCGGCGACGGTTTCCAGTTCTGGATGCCTTCGGTCAGCATCACCATCGCGTCATAGGCTTCGTCGGGGTGTTCGGTGTCCGCATTGATCGCGGTATAGGCGACCCAGGCAGTCGTCGTGTTTTCGCCCGTTGCGCCCTTCGGCAGCATCGAAACGCCCACTGTACCTTCGGTGCTGCGCTCGTAGTCGTCTGCCGCGCCACCGATGAACATCGCCACGCGCCCGGCGCGCATCATCGCTTCAAACCCCTCTTCGGCAATCGTTTCTTCCGAAGGACACAATTCTTCGTTCCAGATCATGCTGGCGTAGAAGTTGATCGCGTCGATCACTTCCGGCGAGTCGATGGGGGCTTGCGTCAGATCGTCCGAGACAAGTTCTCCACCAAACGAATAGACCCACAAGAAGGGAGGAGGCCACCCCTGCTGCATGGTGAACCCGTAGTGATCTTCGTTAGTCACGGCTACGGCAGCCGCCCGGAAGTCATCCCAGGTCCAATCGGGGTTGGGATACTCGACGCCCATTTCGTCAAAGATGTCTTTGTTGTAGAACAGCACCAACGGCTGGGCAATCCAGGGCAGACCCCAGGTACCCCCCTCAACTAAGCCAGCATCCCAGATACCAGGAAAGTAGTCGTCGGGATCGGCGGTCGCGCGATCATCGGCGGCGATGTAATCGGAAATATCAAGGTACACGCCGTCAAAGGCCCATTCCAGATGCCCGTAGTCGATCCACATCAAGTCCGCCGCTTCATTCCCCGCGAGTGCGGTCTGCAACACGGTGTAGTAGTCGGAGGGCTTCGGTTCATGGACGATCTCGATGGCATCCTGCGAAGCGTTCACCTCATCGATGATCGCCTGAAGTTCGGCGGCTTCTTCAACGCCTGCCCAGGTAGTGATCCGAATCGTGACTTTATCCTGCGCGCTGGTGCTGGCGGTAATGGGCAGCATCGCCAGGACCAATACAATCAAAATGGCAATACGAAGCTTAGACATCGTTGTATTCTCCTCATGTAAAAATCAGTTTGTCGAATGTTTTTTAGGATTTTCCAGATTCTTTCAGTAAAACGGCTTGCCTCCTTTTACATTTGATGATGCTAATGATCGGCAACAGTACAGCCGCATGATTTACGAATAATTTGCTCGGTCCCCAACCGGAGCTGAAACCCCGCCGGAGACCCACGCTCGATGGTGTCAATCAGATGCCGTACCGCCTGGATGCCGGTTTCGTGGCGGAACATGCGAACAGTGGTCAGCGGCGGATCGTGCATCGCCGCCCACCCCACATTATCAAAGCCCACAACGGCGATGTCTTCTGGTACACTGCACCCGTGCTCCTTACATGCGCGGATCGCGCCAAACGCCGTTGCATCATTCACGGCGACCACGCCTTCCAAATCTGGAAACTGTTCTCTGGCCTCCTGCATGGCCGTATAGCCCATATCCATCGTTGTATCTTGCATATAGATCACGCGCGGAGTCTGGCCGATTTCGGCTAACGCTTGCGTATAGGCTCCCCGGCGCTCTCGGCTGCTAAACCAGTCGGCAGGTCCAGAGAAAAACGCCAGTTTGCTCAAACCATGCACATCGATCAGATGTTTGGTGACAGCATAGGTTCCGCCCACGTTGTCGCAAACTACAGCGTCAATATTCGTTTCAGAGAGCATGTTATCCACTAACACAATGGGGATTCCACTACTGTAGAGCCGAATAATGAACGCGGCGGTGAGCGCTGGACCGATCAGGATCAGACCATCAACGCGCCTTTCACCGATCAGGGGGATATGCACCGTATCCTGCATCATATCCGCATTCACAAATGTGGTCATGAGATGGTACCCGCGTTCACGAGCCTCTTGATCGATGCCCTGAATAGTTTCGTCAGGAAAATTCGAAATCGGCTGCTGCGGTGGGCGCTGATAGGTAATCACACCGAGCGTATAGGTGCGCGAGGTCGCGAGTCCTTTTGCGGCGGCGTTGGGCACATACCCCATTTCTTGCGCCATCTGCAAAATGCGTTCTCGCGTTGCCGCATTAACCCCGCCACGATCATTAAGCGCCCGCGAAACAGTCGCAGTCGAAACGCCAACACGATCAGCAATGTCCTGTAAACTTGGTTTCATCGAATTTGCTCTTTTTTAGTAGGGTGCCGTGTAATCGTCGGGTATATCTAATGCGCTGGGGGTGATGGATAAGGCTACACTATAATTGTCTTGCAAAAATTGCGTAAGCGCTTGCAATAAAGATACATCAAAGCATAGAGTATGTCAACATAGTTGAATCAAAGGGGTCCACGAATGACCTGTTGCTGACTTGGGATGTGTGGGTGAAAACGGCCTCACCCCCTAAATCCC
>JAFGTJ010000199.1 GCA_016934195.1 Anaerolineae bacterium
ATCGACGCCATCGTCGCGCACCTGTACGGCCTCAGCCGCGCCGACTTCGATCACATCCTGGGCACGTTTCCGCTGGTGTTCCCGGATGATGAGGCCGGGCAGTGTAAGCGCGCGTCGCTGCTGGAAGTATACGACGAGTGGGGTGGGCGGTTGTCCTAGCAGCGGGCGGGCGACTGCGCCACTCGAACGGCAAGAGGCGCTTATGAAAACACTGAGTCTGACCCGGCAGCTTACCAGCATTGCAGTGATCTCGATATTTATCACGGCCATGATCACAGGCTTGCCTGCGCTGTGGTTGTTTCACCGTGAACTGGATCGACAAATCGACCTGCGACTGACCGCCGGAGAACAACACACCCGCACAATCTGGGCTTTGACCGAACTCCAGATGAGCCAGACGGTTGAGTTGGCTTCTGAGCGTCCCACGTTACACCGGCTTCTCGAAAAGCGGAATTGGACCGCGCTCGAACCGTATCTGGCAGATTTCCGCACGGATACCATACTTGATTTCCTCTACATAAAAAATGAGCAGAATATCGTACTGGCTGGCGCAGTTCCCGAAACCGGTGCGCTACAGGCGACTGAACGGGTTCTCGGTGATGATATAACGCTGGTGGGTGGTTTTGTGGTGGATGCGCGCTTTCTGGACCGGCTGCATGAACAAACCGGGTTTCTTTACCGGTTCCCCGCTTCGCCAACCGATCCGGGGCAGGGCTATCGTGCCCGACGGGTGCAGTTGTCCAGTGATCTCGCGCTGACCGTGTTGATCGATACGGATGATACACAATCTGTGCAGACCTCGGCCATTATCAGCATCGTGGCGATTGCGCTTGTTTCAGCGGGCGCAGGCTCTTTAATCAGCGGGCTATATATGCGGCGGCGCATCCGGCCACTAGGAGAGCTGCGCCGGGCAGCTCAAGTCGTGGGAGAAGGTGATTTTACCCGGAAGATAAACGTTGGGACGTATTCACCGGAAATTCGCACCCTGGCCGACACGCTGGAAACCACGCGCCAGCGAATCCGGCTTATGATGCAGCAGCTTCAGGAGGAACGCGATTGGTCGAATACGGTGATGCAGTCCATCGTGGAGGGGATTGTCACAATCAACCCTCAGGGTGAGATCGTTTTTCACAGCCAGAGCGCCCGCCAGATCATGCACTGGCAGCAGGATCAGGTTGGCGAACAGGTCGATCACGCTTTTCGGCTTGCCGACTCCGATCAATCGTTCTCCGCGTGTTTGCCACCAGAAGGTAGTCGAAAATCCCTTCAGGTGTGTTTGCCAAATGGATACCCGATCATGCTGGCAGTCACGCGCGCGCGGACGCTGCCTGATGGGGCGATTCCCCTGGTTCTGCGCGACATTACGGAAGAAAACCGTCAGTCCAGTGCCCAGGCGTATTATCTAGCCAATATGTCCCACGAATTCCGCACGCCGCTTTCGGGCATGAAAGCCCTGGTGGAACTGCTGATTGATAACGACCGGTCATTGGCACGGAACGAGCGACAGCAGCTTTTCACTTCCCTGTTGATGAGCATGTCTAGCCTACAGCGCTTGATTGACAATCTGCTTGAAGGCAGCAAGCTAGAAGCGCAGAAATTCTCACTGCACCGCCAGCCCGCGCAGATCGAACAAATACTGACCGACGCGCTGCACACCATGCAACCCCTGCTCAAGCGTCGCCAGCAGCCGCTAACCCTTGATTTGCCGCTCAGTTCGCCATTGATTGAAGGTGATCACACACGATTAGTGCAGGTCGTGGTTAATTTGCTATCCAATGCCAGCAAATACAGCCCGGATGCCGCTGAGATCAACCTCAGCGTGAATCATAACCCGTCTGAACTCTGGCTAGGGATTGCTGATCGCGGTCAAGGGGTGCCACTAAACCAGCAGGAAGCGATTTTTCAGCCTTTTGTGCGCCTGGAGCAATCCGCACAGGCTGATCACAGCACGGGGTTAGGACTCTCGGTCGTGCGTGGTATTATTGAAGCGCATGGGGGCAAAGTCGGCGTTAATGCACGGGAGGGAGGTGGATCTATCTTTTGGTTTTTAATCCCCTTGCCACGCGAGAATGTAGGATGAAAGTTCTGATTGTTGAAGATGATCTGGTTCTGATGGATGTGCTGTCGTTCACCCTGCGGCGTGAGGGGTATGAAGTCGTTCACGCGCAAGATGGCAAGACCGCCCTGGAACAATTCGACACCGAAAACCCAACAATTGTGCTGCTCGATCTTAACCTGCCTCAATTGGATGGCCTGTCGGTTTGTCGTCATATCCGGCAGAAACATGATACGCCGATCATCATACTGAGTGTACGTGACAGTGATGAAGAGGTGATCGAAGGGTTACGCATGGGCGCAGATGATTACATGACCAAACCGTTTAGTCCTGCGCAGTTAACAGCACGGATGGAAACGGTTCTCAGGCGTGTTGGGCAATCTGCGCCCCGCAAGCTCTCGCTGGGCACCGCAACGCTTGACCCCGAACGTCACCTGTTGGAACAGGTCGATGCTGATCCCATTCAATTCAGCCCGCTCGAATATAGTTTGATCGAATTGTTAATGATCAACGGCGAGCGTGTGCTGCCCACCCAAACTATTATCGACCGTATCTGGCCGGGCGGCGGCGATAAAGCCATGCTCAAACAATTGGTTTATCGCCTGCGCCAGAAAATTGAGGCGTGCGATATTTATATAGACTCGGTTCCTGGGGTTGGTTATGCCCTGGTCCAGCGAAAACGCTGATTCTGTGACCACTTTGTGACCAACTCATAACCGGCACTATCACCTCAAGCTTCTATAATGCTCCATGATGGTTTGACGACACCAAGGAGCGTTCTTCTATGAAGCGAATCTTTCCACTGATAATTCTGCTGGTTCTACTCACAAACATTACCGGCGTTCAGGCGCAGGATAAGCCAACTATCACCCTGACACTTGCCGCATATACGACACCTCGTGAGGTTTATACCGAGGTGATTCCACTGTTTCAAGCATACTGGTTGCAGGAAACCGGACAGCGCGTCGAATTTCAGGAGTCGTATCTCGGTTCCGGCGCGCAATCACGCGCGGTAGCCGGTGGTTTTGAAGCCGATGTGGTTGCTCTTTCACTGGAACGGGATGTTACCCGGCTCGTGGATGCCGGACTCATTACGCATGATTGGCGGGACAATGCCTATAACGGTATGGTTTCGACGTCACTTGCGGTGTTAGTTGTGCGACCGGGTAATCCCAAAGAAATTACAGATTGGGGCGATCTTACTCGTGGTGGAATCGAAGTCATTACCCCAGACCCGGCCACCAGTGGCGGCGCGCAATGGAACGTCCTGGCAGCGTATGGTGCGGTCCAGCGGGGAAATGTTGACGGGTATTCAGCCGATGCAGAAGGCGCGTACACCTTCCTGGTCGATTGGCTTTCCAATGTGGCAGTTCTCGATCCCGCAGCGCGCGATAGTGTCATCACCTACAGCCGGGGGATCGGGGATGTGTTGATCACCTACGAAAACGAGTACTTCGCCGGGATCGCGGCGGGCGATGAATACGACATTGTGTATCCCTCATCCACCATTTTGATTGAGAATCCGGTGGCGGTGGTGGATACTTACGCTGATGATCATGGCGTGCGTGAAGTTGCTGAGGCCTTTGTAGAATTCCTGTACACCGACCAGGCACAGGCTGTCTTTGCCGACAAAGGGTATCGCCCGCCCGTTTTGCACGCCGACGATGAAACCGCGACAACCACTGAATCCGATGGTGGTTCGCAGTGGGAAGAAGGCGCACTCGATCCAGAACGTTTCCCGATGGTTGATGACATCTTCACCGTAGCTTACTTTGGCGGTTGGGATCAAATTGGCAGCGATTTCTTCGGGGATGATGGTATCTATACGCACGCGATTGCAGAGGCGCAGTAGTGATGCCAGGGGTGGCTCACGGCAAACGCGCCATCGTGAACGCCTCGCGCCCCCGGCTGGACCTTTCCGGCTGGGGGCTGCGCGGCACCGCGATCCTGTATCTGCTGGTGATGATTGCGCTCCCCGTGTTTGTCGTGTTTTCGAGCGGATTGCAAGCAGGCTTGTCGGAGTTTTGGGACAACATCAATCATCCTCAGGCAGTATCCGCTCTGCGCGTAACACTCATCACCGCGACTATTATGACGGTCATCAATGTTGTGATGGGGACGTTGACAGCATATGTACTGGTGACCTATCGTTTTCCGGGTAAAAATCTGCTGGATGTGCTTATTGATCTACCTTTTGCCATTCCAACACTGGTGACAGGCATCATGCTGGTCTTGTTGTACGGCCCCCAAACAGCGCTTGCGGGTTTCTTGCAAGAGAAGTTCGACATGCGTGTACTATACGCCAGGCCGGGGATCGTGCTCGCTCTGTTATTTATTTGCTATCCTTTCGTGATCCGTGCAGTTCAACCTGTACTTGTGCAGCTCGATCAACGCCAACCGGAAGCCGCATATACATTAGGAGCATCGGGTTGGTATACCTTCCGCCGCATTGTTTTTCCGGCGATTCGTCCGGCAATGTTAACCGGGGGAATGCTTGGTTTTGCGCGGGCATTAGGTGAATTCGGCGCGATTGTCATCGTGGCGGGCAATATTCCCCTGCGCACCCAGACCGCTCCGGTATACATTTACGGCAAAGTTGAAGCTGGCGATATGGCAGCCGCCAGTGCTGTTTCGGTGGTTCTGTTAGCCGTGGCTTTGGTTGTCACACTCAGTGTCGATTGGATGCAGCGGGCAAATCAACATGGCTGAAAAACCCGCGAATCATTGGACTGCGGTTTTGCTCATTTTGCTGGTTGTTGCTTATGCCGGAATCCTCCTGATCGCGCCCATCACCGCGATTGTTCAGCAGGCATTCGTTGATGGCATTCAACCGGTCTTGGATAACATCACCGCACCGGATGCCCAGGAAGCCCTGCGTCTGACCGCTGTTATTGCGCTGTCTACTGCGGCGATCAACACTGTTATGGGCATTCTCGTGGCGTGGGTGCTCGTGCGCTGCCGTTTTCCGGGGCGGCGTTTTATTGATGGGTTGGTCGATCTGCCGTTTGTGATGTCACCGGTCATTGTGGGCTATGTTGTGATCGTGTTGTTTGGTCGTGAAGGCTGGTTTGAGGGACTTTCCATTGCATTTACACCTAAGGCCATGCTTCTGGTGACGGTGTTTGTCTCGCTGCCATTTGTTGTGCGGGAAGTCATGCCGGTTTTGCGGGCAATGCCACCGGAGCAGGAAGAAGCTGCCTATACGTTGGGCGCAGCACGCCTGTTAACGTTTCGGCGCATCGTTTTTCCGACGATCCGCCCCGCAGTCGTTTATGGTCTTGTACTCACTCTTGCTCGCGCCTTGGGCGAATTCGGCGCAGCAGCAGTCGCCGGTGGTGGCGTACAGGGTCGCACCGAAAACGCCACCATCTATATCTTTCGTTCGATCCACGACCGCAATGACACAGGCGCTTACAGTATGGCTATTCTGCTTGGCGCGATCTCGGTGGTGGTTTTAGTGGTGATGAACATCCTCAAACAGGTTCAAGCTAAGCGGAGTCAATAAAATGTCGATAGTCCTGGAGCATGTCACCAAAATCTATGGGGCTGAGCCGGTTGTAAGTGATGTGTCGCTAACCATTGAACCAGGGGAGTTGTTTGTCCTGTTAGGCGCATCCGGCAGTGGAAAATCGACTTTGCTGCGGATGATTGCCGGACTGGCGGTAACTGATGGTGGAAGCATCTATCTCGATGATCGTGATGTGACGCATGTATCTCCCCAGAAGCGCGGAGTAGGTTTTGTCTTTCAAAACTACTCGCTATTTCAACATCTTACGGTGGCGCAGAATATCGCGTTTGGCCTGGATGTCAAACGAGTGTCCCGGCGCGAGAAAAAACAGCGTGTTGAAGAGTTGTTACAACTTATCGACTTGCCAGATTATGGAAAACGCCGACCTGCTCAACTTTCCGGTGGACAGCAGCAGCGCGTGGCTTTAGCGCGCGCGTTGGCCCCGAAACCGGATGTGCTGCTGCTGGATGAACCCTTTGGAGCGTTAGATGTCAATATTCGCACCCAATTGCGTCGTAAGTTACGTCAGATTCAACAGCAGCTTGGCTTCACTGCTATTTTGGTCACGCACGATCAAGAGGAAGCTTTCGAACTTGCCGACAGAATTGGAATCATTGAACAGGGTGAATTATTAGAAGTTGGCACACCTGTGCAACTCTACCGCCACCCGAAAGAATGTTTCACAGCCAATTTCATCGGTCAGGCGAACTGGCTTTCTGCCCAACGCAATGGGCGCTATGTGTATGTCGATCACCTAAAACTCCCTGCGCCTGAAAATACCGATCACTTATCTGGTCAGGAAGTGGACTTGCTCATTCGCCCTGAAAGCGTGGTTGTCTTACCTGCTGGATACGATGTTCAGAATCCACTTGGACAGGGTATTATTGAACAAATCGAGTTTGCAGGAACGCATGAGCGTGTGACAGTCCGCATGGAGAATGGCACGCGTATTCAGGCGATGGTGTCTCTGATTGATATTCACGAATACAATATCCAACACCAGACTCCTGTGACTGTTGGGCTGCGAGATTATCATCTGCTGCCATGTCGTGAGTAAC
>JAFGTJ010000200.1 GCA_016934195.1 Anaerolineae bacterium
ATTGTTGCTATCATCATGCTGCACAAAGAACTCCGCTTTCAGATTGGGAGCATCATGGGGAATGTATATCCGGGCAACGAATGCCTCGAAATGGACGATTGTTTCGTTCTCAGTGGTCAAACGATAACAGTTGTTCTGCGGACGGCATTCAACTTGAAACCGAGTTTCCACGTTTTGCGTAAGCTGCACATTCAGCGCCAACGACCCGGTTCCCTGGTAAGCCTGCGCGGAACTCGCCTCAACTGAGCCGGGGAAGTGCCGCTTGTTTTCTGGGTCATACCGTCTGGCCCAGTTTTCTGTAGTGTCTTCAAATGTGAAGGCAACAAGGGGCGTCGGCGTCGGCGTCAGTGTATTGGTGGGCGGGTGTGGGGGCGTGTTACTTGGTGTCAAAGTCGGTGGCGGCGTATGGGTTAACGTGTATGTTGCCGTTGGCGTGTCGCTTGGCGTAGACGTAAATGTGGGCAGCGGGGTATCAGTTGGTGTGCTGCTGGCGGTGGGTTCTGGTGTCTCTGTCCGGGTTTGGGTGGGTTCGGGCGTGCTGGACGGCTGCGGTGTTGGCTCAACGGTCGGCGTGTCAGTCGGCGTGGCGGTGACTGTCGTTGTCACAGGCGAGTCCGGCGAATCGCCGCTGGTAGCAATGATGGCTGCGATAATGGCAAAAATCCCGGTCAGTATGGCCGCGATGATAATTGCCCAGGGTTCATTTAACCTGGCGAACCATCGCTTGTTTTTGACTGGCTCCGGTGGGGGCGGTTCATCCGACGGATCAGCGGGCAGCGGCGTGGATTTTCTCAGGGTAATTCCGTTATTTTGTAGTGCCGTACACAGCGCCTCGAACGCCGAATCGTAGGGCTGCTCATGGAAATCCACGTATTGAAAGCGGTCAAGCTGGAACGGTAGTTTGGCGACCTGCCACCGCGCCGTGATGATCGGTTTTTTGCGCGTGTTGCGGAAATATTTCCATTCATACTGGACGTTGGTGGACCCCATCGAGGCGGGCGACACGACCAGGATCATCACGTCGCAGGTGTCCAGCCCTCCCTGTATCTCATTGCTCCAATCCGTCCCGGCGGGGATACTTTCCACATCGACCCAGATATCCGCACCGAGGCGTTCCAGATCGGTTTTTAACTTTTTGGCGAATTCTTCATCTGCTCTGCTGTAGGAAATAAAAATGCGTGCCATGCGGTGCTCCCGGTGAGGGTGAAAAAAATCGTAACCATATAATAGTATACACCATTCTTAGCGGGAAACAGGTGGCAAAACGGTAATTGTGCAATGCGGACGGATTTCTGGACATAGGGGGGAAATATTGCATAACTGTTGTAGCTGAATTTGCCAGAATACACGTCTCTAGGGAACAATAAGAGTGTGTACCCCGGCTGGGAGGTGGTCCATGTTCATGTTTAAACGCAAACGCAAAACCGCTTACGGTGAGGCCGAAGTCGAAAGCATCAACTGGCCGCTGATTGCTATCACCCTGATCGTGACGCTGCTGGCCTGTGCGCTGCTGTATGTGCTGCTCTACCCGGTGTTGTTCGGGGGCAATGATGAGCCGGAATACGTGATCGTGCCGTTTGGCGAGGACGACGGCGACGTTTCCCCGCTGCCGCCGACCGGTACAATCCCCCTCACGCCGGACCTGCCGCCCACCTTTACCAGCCCGCCCGCGACTCCGGTGCCCCCGGTGACGCTGCCGATCACGGCGGACACGGTCGCCATGCTCCGGCTGTTGGAGCAACTGAGCGGCCACAGCACCGCCGTGAGCAGCGTGGTGTACAGTCCCGATGGGCGGCTGCTGGCCTCCGGCGACCGGGACGGCATCATCCGGTTGTGGAATACGGGCGCGGGCGCGGGTACGGTCGAGCTGTACACCTTCCGCAGCGCGAGCAACTGGGTGAACAGCGTGAGTTTCAGCCGGGACAGCCGCACTCTCGCCGCCGGGGGACAGGATAACGTGGTGCGGCTGTGGGACGTGACGACCGGGACCGAGATCGGATCGCTGACCGGGCCGGGTGGCTCGATCAACAGCGTGGCCTTCAGTCCGGTGGACGACCGGCTGGCGGCGGGCAGCGATGACGGGACCATCCACATCTGGGACGTGAGCGATCCGGCTCAGCCCGTTCCGGTGGTGGTGCTGGAAGGGCTTATTTCTTATGTAACATCCGTTGCCTTCAGCCCGGATGGGAGACTGCTGGCGGCGGGCAGTGAGGACGATACCGTGCGCTTGTGGAGTATACCGGACGGGACGCCGGTATCGGTGCTGCTCGGCCACCGGTCCAACGTGGCGGGCGTGGCCTTCAGTCCTGACGGATCGCGGCTGGCCTCGATTGGGGCGGATCAGGCGATCCGGCTGTGGAATGTGACCGCGCTGGCCGCGATGGAAACTAACAGTATCGTATTGGAAGGCCATACCGAAAATCTCAACAGCGTGGCCTTTAGTCCCAACGGCGGGCTGCTGGCGTCAGCGGCGGGCGGCATCGAGGATAATACCGTCCGGCTGTGGGACCCCGTATCCGGCGCAGAACTGGGCGTGATCTACCCGTCCGGCCCGGTGAACAGTATCGCGTTTCGCCCGGACGGGATGCGGTTGGCAGTGGGCGGCGCGACCTTCCTGTCGATTTGGGGCGCGCAGGCGGGCGGATCGGTCCAGGCGGCGACCTCCACGTCCCAAACGGCCCAACCGACCGCGACGATCATTATCGAGTACGGCACGCCCGCGCCCCCGACCAGCGCCGACGAATGCGTGCTGATCGTTGGAGACGAGACGATCACGACGCGCACCGGGCCGGGCACCAGTTACGACGCGGTGGGCACGCTGCCGCCCGGTATGAGTGTCGCGGCGGTCGGTTGGATTCGCGGCACCGAAGAGGGCTTTACGTGGTGGCGGCTGACTAATCAGGCGTGGCTGCGCGGCGACCAGTTGGCGAACGTCAACGACCTGCCGGACCCGTGTTGGGCGCTGCCGCTGCTGAGTGATCCCGCCGCCCCGGTGCCAACCTCCGCGCCTATCGTGCCATCCACGCCGCAGCTAACGGTTACACCCTGGCCGACCGTGCCGGTGAATACCGGCGGGGCAACGTGCATCCTGACGGCGCAATTACCGGACGTGAACGCGCGCACCGGGCCGACCCGGTCCGCCGAGATCGTGAGCAAACTGGCGGAAGGCCAGCAGGTCACGGCGGTGGGCTGGACGACCGGCGAGGAAGGTTTTACGTGGTGGCAGTTGGCCGACGGGTCCTGGGTGCGCGCCGATACGGTCGAGTTTCCGGCGGACTGTCTGGCGCTGCCGCAGGTGACACCGTGAGGCAGTTCATGAATCAGAAAGAGAGTCCCTCTATGACCGTTCGTGAATCGTGGCGTACCGGACTCCGGGCCGAACTGCGCGCAGATCGCCTGCTGCCCGCCGTGATCGCCGGGGTGTTGTTGGGCTTTATCGAGGTCATTGTTGCCATCTCATTAGGCAGCCTGGTTTTTTCCGGCGATCTCGCGCTCTACCTGCCGCGCGGAATCGGGATCGCGCTGATCACGTCCGTTGTATCGATGCTGGTCATTGCGCTGCGAACATCGGCCCCCGGCATCCTGGGCAGCATCCAGGATACGCCCGTCGTGTTGATGGCCGTGATCGGGGGGACGCTGGTCGGATCAATGGCCGCCGACGATCCCGCGCTGCTGCCGACCGTGCTGGTGGCGATTGCCAGCATTTCGATCCTGACCGGCGGGTTTTTGTGGGCGCTGGGTATGTTTAATCTCGGCAAGCTGACGCGCTATATCCCTTACCCGGTGATCGGCGGTTTTCTGGCCGCGACCGGGTGGTTATTGGCCCAGGGATCAATCGGGACGATGGCCGGTTACGAACTGACATTGGACACCCTGCCCGACTTGCTCAAATCGGACCAGCTTATTTTGTGGGGACCGGGAGTCGCGTTCGGGCTGACGCTGTTTTTTGGACTGCGCTACATCACCCATGACCTGACACTGCCGGGTTTGCTGGTGGGCGCGTTCCTGGTATTTTTCGCCGTCCTGCTGATCACCGGCACATCCATCGACGAAGCGACTGATAAGGGCCTGCTGCTCGGTGATTCCGGCAGCGCGGCGTCGTGGAAACTGCTCGCGCCGTCCGATTGGATCGACGCGGACTGGTCGGCCATCCTGGGCCAGAGCGCCAACATCGGCGCGATTTTGGCGCTGTCGGCGGTCGGACTGCTGCTGAATGCGTCCGGGCTGGAACTGTTGTTCAAACAGGATATGGACCTCAACCGCGAACTGCGCGCGGCGGGACTGGCGAATGTGCTGACCGGGGCGGCGGGCGGGATGGTCGGCTACCCGACGCTCAGCCTGACCCGGCTCAGCCATCGCGTGGGCGGGCGCGGACGTCTGCCGGGAATCGCGGCGGCGGGCGTGTGCGCCGTGATGCTGTTCGCCGGAACGTCAATTCTGGCCTATTTCCCGGTCATGATCCTGGGCGGGCTGCTGCTGTTTCTGGGACTGGATTTTCTGGACGAGTGGGCGATCCGGGGCTACCGCAAGTTTAACCGGCTGGATTACGGCGTGGTCCTGCTGATCCTGGGGGTGATCGCCACGACGGATTTTTTAACCGGCGTGGGCGTTGGACTGGTGGTTATGGTGATCCTGTTCGTGCTGCAATACACGCGGATTGACGTGGTGCGTCACGCGCTGACCGGGGCTGAGATACACAGCAACATGGAACGCAGCGCCCACCACCGCCGCGCGCTGGCCGAAATGGGCGATCACGTCTATATGCTGGAATTGCAGGGCTACATCTTTTTTGGCACGGCGAACGCGCTGTTGGAACGGGTGCGCGCCCGGCTGGATGATCCCGACCGACTCCCGCTGCGCTTCCTGGTGCTGGATTTTCGCCGGGTGAGCGGGTTGGATTCGTCGTCGGTGCTCAGTTTTGGCAAAATCCGGCTGTTGGCCGACCAACGTGATTTTGTGCTGGTTCTGACGCATCTTGCCCCGGCCATGCAGCGCCAGTTTGACCGGGACGGGTTGGCGGCGAGCAGCGA
>JAFGTJ010000201.1 GCA_016934195.1 Anaerolineae bacterium
CTCGCCGATGGGCGGAACCAGCCGATATCCGGCACGCGCACCCATTCGTCGTGGGTTTCCTCGAAGCAGCCTTCGGTCGGCGTATCGCCGATGTCGTCACCGCCGGTATCCGGTTCCGAAGGCGGCGTGTGCTCGCCCGGTCGCGGCACGGGCGCGCCGTCTACCGTGAAGGCGTCGATATTGGCCTGGGGCCGACCGCGCCGCCGCAGTCCCTCGAACCGCACTTCGAGGACGTGCAGCCCTTCCGGCAGGTTGGGCAGATCGTATTCCACGAATGGGATATCGGCGGGCGCGCGGCGGTCGAAGGCGTAGAGGTCGATCTCGTCCATTCGCACGCCGTCCAGGTAGAACGCCATCTTGCCCCACAAGCGGCCCGTCGTGTAGTACGTGGTCACGCGCTGGCCGTAGAACTGGAGGAACACGCTGGCGTACTTGGTCTTGGTCCAGATGTAGGAGCCTTCCGAGTGGAGGGCCGAGTCCTTGACCAGCCAGAAGTTATCGGGATCGTTGACCACGACATGGGTATTGTCGTGCTGGTAGGAGTCGAAGGTCGCCGGGACGGTGTTCTTGAATTCCACCCCGTCAAGGTCCACGTACCCAGAATCCGCGATCAGTTCAAACGAGTGCGGCCCGTTCGATGTCAGCGGGATGGTATGCGGGACCATTTCCTTCGTCACCAACGTCCGGTTGTTGATCGGGTAGGCCACGCCGTCGATGTAGGCCGTCATGTACTTCCCGACCCGTGATGTGCGGCGGTAGATCGTGACCTCGTTGCCCATGAAGACCGCTTCCAACCGCGAGCCGCGCAGCCGGGTGCGGTGCAGCGTGCCGCCGGAGGCGTTGGCATCGTTGAGCGAGGCCCAGGGACCAAAGTAAGCGGGGGCATAGGTGGTACTGCCATCCGTGCCGCCCACAAAAGCTATGTGGTCGTTCTCGTAGTAACCGGGGTCAAGCGGCGGGCGCAGTTCCAATGTCACGCGGTCCACACCGTATCCCCGGCGACCGGTCGAACGCAGCTCGATGATGTGCTGTTCCGCCGTCAGCGGGCCGATGGCAAACGGCACCTGGTAGTACGGGCGCGAGGAACTGTTGGGCATCACGCCCCAGTATTCGCTGTCTACGTAGATCGCCGCATCGCCATAGGCGCGCGCGGTGGGCCGGTAGATGGTCACATAGGTGACGTTTTCCACCGGGAGATACAGCCGGGAATTGGGGGTGAAGCTTTGCAGGAAGTAACCGCCGCTGTGATTGGCATCGGCACTCCCCGGCATCTGACGCCAGTAGCCCGCCGGGAAGATCGCGCCGCTTTCCGCCTCGATATCATCTTCGAAGGTGAGCCGGGGTGTCAGGTTGGCGGTTCTCAGTTCTTGCAGCGACACCCACAGCGCTTTGGGGTTGCGCACTTCGAGCCAGTACCCGGCGGTCCTCATTTTGATGAGGCCGCTGACGGTGAAGACGTCCGTTGTTGTCGTCAGGCGGTTGATATACGTTTTGTCCGCCGTGCTGTACAGCTCGCCGTTGACGTAAAACTGGATGTCGCCCACCCCGCGCAGCTTGTCGATCAGGGCAAACAGGGAATCGGCCCCGGTCGTATGGATGGCAATCGACGCCCCGGCGGACCGGGTACGCAGCGATTCGCCGCTGGTGGTCCACAGACCGGACAGCACCACGTCGTCATTGACGACACCGCCGTTCACCAGATCGTATAGCTGGGGCGCATCCGGGACCATGGTCTGGGCCTGGAATGCGTCGATATACACGTAGCGGCTGAAAACCAGAATTTCGGCAGTGTGGATCACGTTGGGGTCGAGATTGACGAACGAGATCGGCACATTCATCTGCTCCGGCCACGCTTTGGTCAGGAAGCGGCCCTGGTCCTCGCCATCGATCAGGACCTGGACCCAACCGCCCAGCCGCCGGTAGTTCAGGAAGACGCTAAAGGCGTTGCCCTTGAAGGTCACGATGGCACGTTCGCCCTTGATCTGGCCCCTGGATTCGGTGCCGTGTACCCAGGTCGCGCCCGCATACGCGATAGCGCCGCCACCGAGGGCCGTCGGATGGTCATTTTCGTAGTAGGCGTTTTCCAGGAAGTTGATGCCGCCCGTGAGGACCTGAAGCACCTCGATGTAGTCGATATCGAACGGCTTGGCCTGGTTCATCTTCCTGCCGTAAGGTTGGGACCGGATTTCGATTTGGTGGTTGAAGCCGGGGTCCAGTCCCCCGATGGTATACGGGGCCTGATAGGTGCCCAGCCGCGAGTAGTCGGTGTTGTCGAAGGACGAGTGATACTGCCCGTCCACATAAACGTCCGCCATGCCGTAGCGACGGTACAGGCGGCGGTAAATCGTGACCGCCTGGGCGTTGGTGACTTCAAACACCACCTTGTCGTCGATACTGGCCGACACGGTGTACGCGCCGCCCGATGCGTTGGCATCGGCGAAGGTCGTCCACTGGCCGGAGAATTGCAGCGCCGGGACGTTGAAGCCGCCGTTGTCGATCAACTCGTCGTTTTCATACGTTCCCGGTTCGAGCGCGGGCATGTTGTAGAAGTCCACGCGGTCGAGCGAGATACGCGGCGCAAACCCGCGTTCCTGGTGAACGCGCAGTTCTAAGATATTGGTGCCGGTGGGCGGCAGCCCGGTGATGGTATAGGGGCGCGCGTACCCGGTCCGGCCCTTCAGATAGAACATACCGACCTGCAAGCCGTTGACGTAAATGTCCATCGCGCCCATATTGCTTTTAGTGGCGGCGTAAATGGTTGCGCTGTCCGCGCCGGAGAAGTACAGGTAAGCGCGGGCGTCCGGGTGCCGCGATTCGATGTAGTGATCGCCGGATGGCCCTGGCTCGCGGGTATACGTGATTGGTTTGTTCCACACTTCCTCGTAAACGAAGGCCGATGATACCGGCTGGTTGCTGCCATCGTAGTTGTATTCCTCGTAGGAACCGGGGATCACCGGGGCCACGTAGTACACAGTGTAACCGGAAATCTGGTTGAAACGCGGCCTGAGCGGGTTTTCGTTGACCACGCGCACCTGCAACACATGCGGGCGGGTGGGATCAAACCCGTTGACGATAGCCGTCGCGTCATTGGAGCCAGCCGCCCGGTTGTCGATGGTGCGGATTAACCGGCCATCCACGTACATTTCCAGCAGGCCAAACCCGCCGCCGGTCGAGCGGCGAATGGCGATGGCCGAGCCTTTGAAGTAGACGGTGTGCAGGTCGCCATCATTGCGCGAGCGAACGCGCCCACCCGTGATAGGTGCCCACGCGCCGTAAATTTCCTGGGGGGCGGTGGAACCGATCTCAACTTCGGTGTTTCCGGCGTCCGCTACCACCAGGGAAGCGTCGTTCCGCAGATTGAGGAACCGGAAAGCGTCGAATTTAAACGGCGAAGCGGTCCCGTCCGCGTTCTGGTTGCTGCGGACCTCGACCGTGTGCGAAAGCGCCGAAGACAGCCCGGAAATGTAGAAGGGCGTGACCATTTCGGTACGGGCATAGTTGTACATCGTGCCGCGATATTCGCCGTCCAGGTACACGTCCGCCGAGCCGCCCGCCGTTGATACGGTGCGGTAGATCGCTACCGTATCGGCGTTGATAAAGTGCGCGTACACCCGGTCATAGGCGTTGAGGGTGAGGTGCGCGGAACTATCCGGCGTGCCGGGACGATCCCCGTTGCTGATAGTCGTGGCGTTCCATTCGCCCGCGTACAGCACATGAGTCACATCCGTATTTTCGATGAAACCCGCGCTGCCGGGTGGCAGGTTGCCGGTCGTCGGATCGGCGTCGATCATGGTGGCGCTGGTGCTGTCGGTCAGCACAAAGGCGTCAAAATCAATGATGCCGCCGCCATTGGACATGATCTGGACGCCGTGATTGCCCGGTCCCAGGTTGGTGATGAGGTGCGGCACCTGTTGGACGGGTGCGCCGCTGAAGTCGATGGTCGAGTGCATGTCGCCATCCACGTAGACGCTGGCCGTGCCGCCGCCTGCCAGGGTGCTGTGCAGGATCGTGACTTCGTCGCCACTGAAGGCGAAACAGCCTTCGCTGCCGACCGCCCCAGTCTGCATGGTGATGCTGCCAGGGCCGCCGGGCGAATAGCCGGGATCGGCGGTGGAAGCCGCCCAACCACCCGGCGCGCCCGCCGCGTTGTACAACCGGGCGACCGCGGTGTCGTCACTCTGGTAAGGCACGTTGAGGGTCGAGGGCGGAGCCGCCAGCGTGACCGTCACGGGATCGGACAGATAGACTTCGCGCTCCCAACGGTTCATCAGCGCGATCTCGATAGAGTTGGTAACGCCGTATTGGGCTACCAGCGAGATATTGTAAGACTCGGTTTCGCTGTTCCACAACCCGTCGGACGGATCGGCCTCTACCCATTCGCCATCGTTGATGCGGCCCCAGACATACCCGACCCGGTTGATATTGGCCGGGTTATAAACCAGGTCCTCGGCGTAGCCCTGAGTCAACGGATTCCAAATCCGCAGCGCCCAGGTATCCACCACGCCGTCGCCGTTGGTATCGCCGTCGAACTGCCAGGGACCGAGGTCTTCTTCCAGCGGCATCGGGGCGCGGTTATCAATGGCGACATTCGCCAGGTGCAGCGTCGGACAAATTGGCGGCGAGGAGAAATAACCTGAGCCAAACGTATCGCTGAGCGTATCCAGCACATCGTACACGCCGTCGCTGTCCTGGTCGCGCCAGCCGACCTGGTCGCGGGCCGATTCGGATAGCTGGTGGCTGTTGTACGCCTGGAGCATGATGTCTTCACAGATGCCGGTGGAGCAGTCCACCGAACGCATCAGGGACAGCACCGAGTCGGGATTGTCTTGTTCGCAGTTGGAATGCTCGATGCGGAAGTACCCGTAGCGCTCGTCATTGCGGCACCCGGCAGTGGGGACGCTGCTGTCGTAGGATTCGTCGCCCGCGCCGAAAACGTGCCCGATCATCTTGGCGATCAGGACTTCCAGGTTATCCACGCCCCGGTCGCCCGCGTCATACGTTACAACGGCCCAGGGACCGGCGATCATCGCGCCGCCCGCCTTACCGTCCACGTCGAACCGGCCATCGGCGTCGCTGCTGCTGTCCACGACGAACAGCACAAATCCCCAATCGGTCAGGGCGGCCTGGCGCGTGATATGCGCCCAACGCCGGACCGCTGCATCCGAGGCAGGCATCCCGGTAAAGCGGGCTGCGATCTCAGGAATCCAACTGGTTGCAGCCAGACTGATACTGCCGGTGATCGGTTCCTGGCCGATGCGAATGTTGCTGCGGTCGGTTGTGGAACCATCAAACGGCGACGCCACGCTGACGTTCCAGGTCAGGCGCGCCGTAGGACGGGGATCCGCGCCTGCGCTTTCGGGCGCGACGGCGGTTGTGGTCCACCAGTCCAGCGCGTTAAGGACCTCGCCCTTGACTTTCGCGACTTCGGTTTCGGTCCAGTTTTCCTGGGTGCCGGTGCTTTCCACAAAGACCACCTTGACGGCGATCTCACCGGCCAGGAACACGCTGGTCTGTTCGTCGGTGGGAATGAGCGCGCTGCGATTGGCAGTGGGCGCGGTAGGCGGGACCAGTGTGACCGTATCCGCGCTGGCCGCAGTTGGCGCGGTGGTGGCCGCTACCGGCGGCGCGCTGATCACGTTGTTCCAGGCGGACGCGGCGGCGTACTCGTTACCGGCCAGCAGGGACAACTCGGCTCCTGGCACGGCGCGATCATACACCGCGCGCGCGCCCGCCGGGACCAGCGCTGCCTCATCGAGGCTGTTCAGCCCGGCGAACAAAGCGTCGCCTTCACGCACGTACACATAGCCACCGGCTGCGTGGATGGTGTCGATCAATTCGTCGGCGCGGCCTGCTTCGCTGATCACCAGGGCGTCCAGCGGGGCCAGCGCGACCGGCTCGGCAGCGGGGGCGTGGGATGCTGCCGGGTTCGCCGTAGACGCGGACAGGTCCACGTCTGGCGACATATCCGGCGACACGTCCGGCGCGCTCTCGACAGCAGGTTCGGAAACAGGAGCCGCCTGTGAACGCGGTGTCCAGGTCGGTAGGAAGGTGGTCGCCAGGACGGTCAGCAGGACAAAGCCCGTAATCGCGCCGCGCATCCACCTCAAAGTGTAGCGTCTGCCCATCGGTTTACCTCCAATACTCACGCACACAGTTCAAACGATTTATTAACCCGTATGCTAATATCCATTTCAATCAACACGGCAGGGATTCAGCCGCTCATGGGTAACACCGCACCCGGCGGCTGAAGGTTGCGGCGTGGGGATGTTCCTTACAAATCATAGACAGAAATGAAGGGCGGGTTTGAATACCTGCCCATTTTTTGTTCTGGCTTATTGAAGAAACACGATCACAAACGCGGCCACCAGCAGGATCACAGCGGGTATCACGCGGAAACTTGCCACACCGTCGCCATGCGGATAGTCGTACTGGCTGATAAGGGTGGAATCGTGCCACCAGAGCGCCGCGCCTATTGTGCCCGCCAATCCGACGGCGAATACGACCAGCCGTATGCCGAAGCTCCCATTCACGCCAAAAATCGCCAGCGCCAGCGGGAGCACCGCATACATCAGGCGGCGCAGGACCAGGCGCGAGTTGGCTTTGCTTTCTTTGGTCGAGTCGGTTGACGTGACCAGGTAGTTGTAGACGCGCTCGGAGCTGGACGGGTCCCCGATGTCGCCGTATAGGGCATCAATCACGCCCAGCAGCAGCAGCCCGCCGGTCAGCGCCGCTGCCGCGCTACTGCCTACCAGTTTGATCGACAGATCGCTTTGGGGCGTGGCCCACAGCCACCAGTAAAACGCGCCGAACGCCCCAACGCCCACCAGCAGCGTCCAGCTAACGGCCCAGAACAGATTTTTGAGTTTCCGACTACGTTGCCGCCGATGATAGTCATTGAGCCAGGGTTGTTTTTTTGACATGCTTTCCTCTAAGTTCATACGCGCATTAAAAACAAACCAGTACACGTTGGCGGAAGTTTGTCACCGGTTTTGCAGGAACGGGTTTCCAACCCATCGCAGTAAGCAAGCCTTCGCCAGGACTAACCACAGCCCTACATGCCCATCCCGTCATCGGGAAGCGTCTTCTCATCGTGCGGCGCTTCGACGTGCGGCGACAGGCCCATCTGGGACACCTCGTTCACCGGGTCCCAGGTTTCGGCTTCCGGCATATCCCAGGTATCCGGCTTGAGCGTCAGCCCGGCGGCTTCGAGCGCGGCGCGGACCTGCTCGGAATCGGGATCGAGATCGTTCAGGATGCTGTAGGGGAAATTGTAGTGCGCCAGATACGCTGCCAGATTGTTGAGCGCCAGCCGCACATCGGTTGGACTCAACTGGCCCATGCGTACCCCGGCCTGATTCAGCGCCTCACGCAGCGGGGCGTAGGGCTGTTCGTGCAGCGCCGCGACAAACAACAGGCACGGGCCGATGACTTCGGCGTGTGATTCGGTCAGC
>JAFGTJ010000020.1 GCA_016934195.1 Anaerolineae bacterium
AGTTCTCGCCCAATTTCATCATGTCCAGCAGCCGGACCACTTCGTCGCGCACCTGTCCGCGCGGCACGGTCTTAAAACGGCGCAGCGCCCGCCCGATCTGGTAGCCCACGCTGAACGAAGGATTCAGCGTCGAGTCGGGATTCTGAAACACCATTTGCAGGTCTTTGATCAGGCTCAGATCGCGCTTGGAAACGGGGTTTGAGATATCGATTCCCATGAATTCCATCGCGCCGCCGCTCAGTTTTTCCAGGCCGATAATCGTTTTGACCAGCGTACTTTTGCCGCAGCCCGACTCGCCCACAATGCCCAACGTCTGGCCCGGTTTGGCGGTCAGACTCACACCATCCACGGCCTTGACGTACCGTTTTTCGCCCCCAATCAGGCGCTTGGAGGCCACCGGATAGTAGGTTTTGGCCTGTTCCACTGTGAGGATCGGCTTTCGGGCAGGGTCTGGCGGCGTGAAACCCATCAATTCGCGGGCGTCGGTGTCCGAAAGGGTATCTTTTTTAGCCGCTACTTCTCCGGTGAACAGGCACCGCGATTCGTGGCCGGGCTGGACGGTATGCATCGGGACCTGCTGCTGCGAACATACCGGATGGGCGAAGTCACAGCGCGGCTCGAAGACGCAGCCAGGCGGCAGCGCTTTGGGCGACGGGACTCGCCCACGAATTGGGTGCAGGTAGCTGTTGGTCTTGGTGGTATCCAGGCGCGGCACGCAGCGCATCAGGCCCAGGGTATAGGGATGGCTCGGCTTCAGGAAAATATCCTGCACGCTGGCACACTCCACGATTTCCCCGGCGTACATCACACCGATCATGTTCGATACGCGCGCGATCACGCCCAAATTGTGGCTGATATACATGATGGCCGTATCGAATTCGCGTTGCAGGTCGTTGATCAGGTCCAGCACAGCGGCCTCAACCGTCACGTCAAGCGCGGTGGTCGGCTCGTCCATGATCAGCAAGGCCGGATCATTCAGCAGCGCCATAGCGATCACGATCCGCTGCTGCTGCCCGCCCGATACTTGATGAGGATAACGGCGCATCACATCCGCCGGATCGGGCATGTGGACCCGTTCCAACATCTGGACGCAGCGTTGAACGGCTTCCGCTTTTTTCATGCCGCGATGCACCACCAGGACTTCGGCCATCTGGTCGCCCAGGCGCATCGCCGGGTTGAGCGCCTGCATCGGGTCCTGGTAGACCATCGCAATCCGGTCCCCGCGCAAACTGCGCAGGTCGTCTTCCGAACGGCCCACCAAATCCTGCCCCTGGAACAAAATTTGCCCGGCGGTGATTTTGCCGTTACGCCCCAGGAAATTCACAATACCGAACGCGACCGTGCTTTTGCCACAGCCCGATTCGCCCACGATGCCAAACGTCTCGCCCCGGTGAATTTTGAACGACA
The DNA here is from genome assembly GCA_016934195.1 of Anaerolineae bacterium. Lineage (GTDB taxonomy): Bacteria > Chloroflexota > Anaerolineae > Aggregatilineales > Aggregatilineaceae > JAFGTJ01. The sequence goes on from JAFGTJ010000020.1 coordinate 1,408, forward strand.
CATCGCGCACCGCTTCGATATCGCCGGTCCGCGTTTCGTAGGCAATCGCCAGATTGTCGACTTCCAGAATGGGAACCTCTTTGGGCCCTCGCTGCATAGCTGACTCCTGATATCACTGGTAGCGCGTGGTTTCTTCGCGCAGACCGTCGGCAAAGAGATTCAGTCCCACAACAAGGCTGGCAATCGCCAGGATCGGCCACAACACGCCCAACGGATTGATCCAGATGAATTTGCGCGCATCGGCCACCATGCCACCCCAATCCGGTTCCGGCGGCGGCAGTCCCAGGCCCAGAAAACCCAGTGTCCCGATGGCGAAAATGGCGTAGCCCACGCGTAGCAGCGAGTCGATGATCAGCGGGCCGCGCACGTTGGGCAGAATTTCCACGAACATGATGTAAAACGGGTTTTCGCCGCGTGTTTCGGCGGCGCGGATATAATCGCGGGTGCGGATATCAAGCGTCAGGCTGCGGACCAGCCGCGCAATACCCGGTGTCCCAACAAACGTGATCGCGATCACCACGTTGAGCGCGGACGGACCAATCGCCGCGATGATGATCAGGTACAGCAGGATCGCCGGGAACGCCATCACCGCATCGAGCAAGCGCATGACCACTTCGTCAATCAGGCCGCCGAAATAGCCGCTGATCAGGCCGAGCGTGGTCCCGATACACACCGAGGTCAGCACCGACGTCGGGGCCAGCGTCAGGATCGTGCGCGTCCCGTACATCAGGCGTGAGAGAATGTCGCGTCCCAGGTGATCGGTTCCCAGCAGGTAAGTGGTCGATGGGTCCTGGTTGATCGCGGACGAATCCTGGGCCAGCGGATCGCGCGGCGCTATGATCGGCGCAAACAGCGCGATAAAGACCCAAAACAGGATAATGCTCAGGCCGATCACGGCTACCCGCGAATTGGAGATAATAGACAGTCCCTGGCCCAATTTCCGCAGGCGGTTGGTGTATTTTTGCAGGTGCGCGTTAGTAGACATAGCAATCGCCGTCTTGTGTGATCATGTATAACGGATGCGTGGATTCAGGAACGTGTAAATAATATCCGCAATAAGTTGGGTGCTGACCGCCAGCGCGACCATGACCATTGATCCGGCTTCGATAGCATTGATATCCTTGAACATGGCCGAATCCAGCAGGTACAGCCCGACTCCCGGATACCCGTACACCGCTTCGACCACCACGATCCCGCCTACCAGCCAGTTGACGTGCAGCATGATCACGGTGATGGGCGCCATCAGCGCATTACGCAGCGCGTGGACAAAAACGATCCGCCGGTAGGGAAGTCCCTTCAGAACGGCGGTGCGGATATAGGGCGCATTCATGACTTCGACCATGCTGGCGCGCGTCATGCGGGCCACATAGCCCACTTCGACCAGCGTGAGCGTGAGAATGGGCAGCACGATCATTTTCGGGTTTTCTAACGGGGTCGAGTCATCGACAAAGACCGACGCCCCCGGCAGCAGGTCCAGCCAGAACGAAAACACCAGGATCAGGAAAACCCCGCTGGCGAATTCGGGAATCGAGGTCGTGATCAGGCTGAATAACGAGATCGCGCGATCCGCCGGACTGCCTTCGCGCAGCCCGGCCAGGATGCCGAGCAGCAGCGCAATCGGCATGATGAAGGCAAACGCGATCACCGCGAGGCTAAAGGAGTTGCGCAGCCGCCGGGTCAACGTGGGTCCGACCGGACGGTTAGTACGCAGCGATATACCGGGATCACCGCGCAGCAGGCCCTTTTTTAACGGGTAATATTCCCTGCCGCCGCCTTTGGTCATGGTGCGTCCGGCAGACGCCGGGCCGGTGCTGTCTTCGGACCCTTTGACCCACAGCACAACATGGTTGGCGTTATCGACGCCCCAGAAAATTTCTTCGCCGTCTTTGTTAGTGTCCCACTCGTCGAAAGGAACCAGCGTGCGCTCACCGTCGGTCGTGATGCGAATCTGTTCAAGGCTGCCGGACTTCATGCGCCACTGGACCAGGGTGCCATCCGGTTCGACCGCCCACCATTCCAGTTCGTCACCGGGCCGGGCGCGGGTATAAGTAAGCGGCATCCCGACTTTGCTGTCGTGCCGCCAATCATTGCCTACCAGCCAGTCGAAATAACGCACGTACAGCGGTTGATTCAAACCCATCTGGTTGCGCAGCAGTTCGACCTGTTCGTCGGTGGCGAACTGTCCCAGGACGTGACGCGCCACGTCACCGGGCGCGACTTCCGACACCAGGAACACGACGATGGATACCAGCAGCATCGTCAATAACATGAATCCGAGGCGGCGCAGAATATAGCGGAGCATGTGAACTCCCCCATGATACCAGGATGGGCGAGACAGACTGTCCGCCTATCTCGCCCGTTATCCAACGTTGCTAAAGAGGGGAGCTTGTTAGGCTTCTGCGTCCCACACTTCGTCAAAGAGATCGTAGTTGGTGGGGTGCGCCCGCACGCCCTGGAAGCGTTCGTGGCAGACATACCACACGCTGGTGAAGAATGCAATCCCATGACCGCTGCGTTCGGCTTCGATGTCTTCCATCTGGCACATAATCGCGCGGCGCGCTTCCACTTCCAGCGTGCTCTCTGCCTGACGCAGCAGCGCGATATATTCTTCGTCTACCCAACGGGTTTCGTTCCAGGGACCCGGATTACCTTCGGCGTCGGTGGTGAAGGCCAGCGCCGGGACAATGATACCCAGCGGACGGTGCGCCCAGATCGTGATGCCCAGCGGCACCTCGGTCCAGACATCCCAATACTGGGCCGACGGCAGAATATTGAGCTTGATATCGAAGCCGCCCGCCGCTGCCGTTTCCTTGAGGGACTGGGCCATCGCGGGTTCGGCGCGCGCCTGCTGCGTGGATAGCTCGACCTCCAGGCCATCGGGATATCCGGCCTCAGCCAGCAGCGCTTTCGCGCCTTCGGGATCGTATGCGGGGATCGGTTTCGAGCAGTATTCGGGATGCACGGGCGCAACGGCGGAATCGTGACCCAACACGCCTTCACCGAACCAGGCCAGATCAAGCATTTTCTGGCGGTCGATGCACTTCTTCAACGCTTGCCGGACGCGCACATCGTCAAACGGTGGTTGGTCCACACGCATACGAATGTGAAACGTTTGCGCAGTCGGGGCCGAGTAGACGTTGATACCGGGTAAGTCTTTAACGGCCTGCCACACGTCCGCGCCAGGGTTGTAGATGTTATCCACCTGCCCGCTTTGCAGCGCGGCGATGCGGGCCGATTCTTCTTCGCCCAGGTCCACAAACACCAGCTTATCCAGGTACGGCAGCGGGTCGCCGTCGGCACCCATCCGCCAGTAATCTTCACGGCGGACGAAAACCGCGCGCTCGGTTTCGATGTACTCATCCAGCAGGAACGGCCCGGTGCCGATAGGCTGGCGAGTCAGGTCGCCTTCAAAGGTCTTGGGCACGATCATGGCCGGATAGTGGAACAAGTTCTCCGGCACGCCGATCTGGGGCACATCCAGGTAGAGCTTGACGGTATAGTCGTCCACCATCTCAATATTAGTCGGCTGAAGGTAGCTCATCAAACCCAGCATTGACGAGCCGACATCGGGATCAAGCCACTGCTGGAAGTTGAATACCACGTCTTCCGCCGTGAAGTCAGAGCCGTCGTTAAACTTGATGCCCTGGCGGACGTGCAGCGTCCATTCATCAACGGTTTCGTTTGCTTCCCAGCTTTCCAGCAGCCAGGGTTCGGTGATGTTGTCCCAGTCGGTGCGGGTCAGGTATTCGCACACCTGGCGAAACTCGTTGACGCCCTCAATCCACGAAAAGCGGGCCGGATGATCCACACGCGGCACGCGAGTGGCAATGGTCATGGTGCCGCCGCGCTTGATATCCTGGCGCATCATAGGAGCGGCTGCCGCCTGCTTGCCATCCAGAAATACATTGGCTCCCGCAACCGACATGCCAAGCAGAGTCGCCATACGCAGGAATTCGCGGCGTGTGACTTTGCCGTTCCGGTACTGCTCCCTTAGTTCAGGAACGTAAGGATGAACATTTCTTTTAGTGCGCTTCAAAATGTGCATTTTGTGGTGTCTCCTTATTTGTCTTATGCACTCTGCATTTTAATGGTGAGCGTTTTCACGCCCCCCAGTAACGCACATCCAAGACCTGAGAATAGACATCTTCCAATAACACAAAATCACTCGCGTGACGCGAAACGCGGGGTGTATAAGCAGTGTGTTTGAATGGTGATACAGGCGACAAAACGCTCTGAAGTGTATCTAAACGTTACGAACAAATGGGACAAATTTACACTATTAACAATACCCTAAAACACAATATGCCGCAACCCCGGCGCGCCGCCAGAATCGTGTAGCCCCTTTTGATACACACCTGTTTCACGTAGAATTGGCATTGGCGGGACGTGGGGGTATTATTTCTCACTATGGAAGCCGGTAGGGGAGCAAACCGTGTTTGCTCAAATGGATTTTTTTCAAAAGGGGCTTTTGCAATATGAAACCATCATATGCTTATTTTGAAGGTCAGATTGTTCCCATCGAAGACGCGAAAATCAGCATCATGACCCACGCGCTGCACTATGGCACCGGGGCATTTGGCGGCGTGCGCGCCTATTGGAATGATGAAGCCGATAACCTATATATTTTCCGCCCATTGGACCATTTCAAGCGCGTGCTGAATTCCGGTAAGCTGCTGCTGATGGATTTGCCCTACACGCCAGAGTCGATGCTCAAAATTTTGCTCGATTTGCTGCGCAAAGAAGAATACCACGAGGATGTGTACATCCGGCCCTTGATCTACAAATCGACTAAAGGGATCGGCGTCCGGCTGCACGATCTGGAGTGCGATTTCACCATGTTTGCCATCCCATTTGGCAGCTACATCCCCAATGAGGAAAATTCGCGGGTGACGTTCTCGTCGTGGCGGCGGCTGGACGACAACATGATCCCGGCGCGTGGCAAGATCACGGGGGCGTATGCGAATTCGGCCCTGAGCAAAACCGACGCGATGCTGGCCGGGTTCGATGAAGCATTGGTGCTCAATCAGAACGGGCATATCTCGGAAGGCAGCGCGGAAAATTTCTTCATGGTTCGGGATGGCGTGGTAGTCACACCGCCGGTCACGAGCAATATTCTGGAAGGCATCACGCGCCGCAGTATCATTCAACTGCTGCGAGAGGAAATGAACCTGGACGTTGAGGTGCGCGAGATCGACCGGACCGAAGTGTTCATCGCGGACGAAGCGTTTTTATGCGGCACCGGCGTCCAGGTGGTGGCTATCACGGAAGTGGATCACCGCCCGGTGGGGGCAGGCGTCATGGGACCCATTGTGAGCCGGTTGCGCGAGCTATATTTCGATCTCGTGCGCGGCAAGATCGCCCGGTATCGTGACTGGAATATGCCGGTTTACGGTGCCGACCAGTAACCGACGCCGCCAGACCAACCGCCCAAAGACCAACAGCATTCCCACGCTCTCGCACATAATTTCGAGTGAGCTTACTTCGCGCTGGTCGAAATACCAGCGCGCAAACATATACACCGCGCCCAATATGCCCGCTACGATGGTGAGGAAACGGATACTTCCTTTGTCGGTGGTCCCGGCCAGCATCAATGGTCCGGCAAACATCAAGGCACGGATCAGGTAGGTTCCGATGAATATCTCTCCGTGACACTCTTCCGGGGTGTAATAAGTCGGGTTGAGCATGTAGCCAAAAGCGTAGGTCTTGTCGATCACGGCGGACATCAGCACGCCAATGAGAATCATGGTATAGATGGCGGGCGAACCATCCGGCAGTATCATCAGCGTGATCACGTTGAGGAAAAATATCAGGTATAGAAAAATATCCCATTGCAGCTTGTCCGTCAGCCACAGCGCCTCGGCCATAGCTTTTACGTCGTCCATGAGCCGTCCCCTCTTGAAGATGTATAATGAATGCACACACCACCATTGTACTCAATAGTAGCGATATAGCGAACTAGCGCAGCGGCGGAAGCCAGTCCACTTCACGTACATTCAGCCGCCGCAACTGCTTCTCGACCTCATAAGCGGGCCGGAAATGCAGAATGCTGACCGGCGTATCGAGCGCCAGGTCCTCCGGCGCGACCTCAAAAAACGCGATCACACCCTGCTCCGGGTAGAACAGCACGGCCTGACCGATCATCAACAGGGTCAGGTTGCCCTGCGAAACACCCACCGCCGCCGGGTCGCCATAAGCGTCCAGCACAAATTCCAGCGTGCCGTAAGCCAGCAGGTCCGCTTCCAGCGCTTCCTGCCCGCCAACCGTCACCCGCAGGCTGCACCCCTCGCTCTCAAAACGATAATAGGGCGCGCGTCCGCCCACATAAGCCGGTTGCCCGAACGCTGCTTCCAGTTGGGCAACGGACGTATAACCGAACTCAATGGATTCCACGCTGCCTAGCGGGAAAATCGTGGTGCAGTCTACCGCCGGGGTGGGCGATGGAGTCGATAGAAATACAAACGGCGACGTGACGACCGGCGAGATCGCGGTCGCGCTGGTCGGAGTCAGGGTCGCGGTTGGGCGTCCTGGCAGTCCCGCGCGGGCAGTAGGGGATGGTGCTAGTGTGACCTGATGCGGTACTGATTCGGGCGGATTGGCATGAATGGGATACTCAACCGCCAGCCACAGCGCCGCGCTCCCGATTCCGATCAGGGCGAATACGGTCCATTTCAGAAGGCGTCGCATGGCAGTACCCTTATCAGCCCGACACGGCATAGATCGTTACCGCCGCCAATCCAACCGCGTACAGGATAGACGGCAGCACCCACCGCTGCACCGGATTTTCGTCTTTCACGCGGAAACCGCCCTGGACCGATAGATCGCGCTCGACGGTGTAATCCGGGCCAACAAACCACGCCAGCACCACACCGCCGACCAGTCCGCCAATATGCCCCGCGTTGTCGATGCGGAACTCGGTGGCCCCGGTGGTGGAGAAAAATCCCAGGCCCAGATTGAGCACCATCAAGAATACAAGTTGCTGCAAATGGCGGCGGCCCCATGCGCCGTGCAACTTGCGGTGATGGTAAAAATACACCATCTCCGCCCCGAAAATGGCGAAAATCGCGCCAGAAGCCCCGACCGCCAGTGCATCGGTAAACACAAAACTTGCCAGCGATCCCGACAGTCCGCCCAGAAAATAAATGACCGCAAACCGCGCTGTTCCAAACAGCGACTCCACATCCCGGCCCAACACGTAGAGCGCATACCCGTTGAATACAATGTGAGTCAGGTTGAGGTGCAGGAACATCGAGGTAAACAGCCGGTAATATTCACCGTCCCGGATGAATTCATTCACTTTGCCCCAATCCAGGAGAAACCGGTATTGGTCCAGCGTAGACAGCCGGAAGTAGTACATAAAAAGCAGCACATTGATCCCCAACAACACAAATACCAGGCGCGGCTGAGTTAACGGCATCAGAACCGCGACCGGGCGCGCGCCCTGGGGCGTCGGCGGAGACTGCGGAGAATCCGGGGGCGGGGACTGCTGGTAACGATACACCACTACACCTCACTCGTGTGCTTCAGAAAGATGTGGTTAATTGTAGCGTGCTCACCCCGGTCCTGAAAATAGCCATTGTGGGCTTGTTGTGGGCTTGTGGGCAACCACCGGTTCGGATTCGCGGCGGTCTTTTGGTACTCGCCCACCGGCTGGCTATAATCGTTCCCATGAGTGACAACTACGATCCCTCCGGCATTCCTCCCGATCACGCGGGCATCATCACGGCGGCGACTTTGATGGCCGTGACCGGTTGGGTCGGGCTGTGGCTGCTGGTGACATCCAGCCTGCCGACCGCCGGGCCGCGCTGGATATTCTTCGTCTGCCTGTACCTCGCCGTGACCGGAACGGTGCTGCCGTTTGTGCGCTTCCTGAATATGCGGTTCAACCGGGATATCCCCGCCAGCGGCGTGATCCTGCGCCAGAGCATCTGGGTGGGACTGTTCGTGGTGGCGTGCGCGTGGCTCCAGATTCCCCGCGTGCTTAATCCGGTAATCGCGTTTTTCCTGGCACTGAGCCTGTTCGTGATCGAGGTGTTTTTGTACGTGCGTGAGACGGAATAAACAGGCGTTATTGGTTGGTAGTTTTTAGTGATTAGTTCGAGGCGAGCTGGTCAACATCTGGGCCGAACTGCCACCAACTAAAAACCAAAAACTAATGACCAATCACCGAGTAACTTAGAGAGGATTTTTGGCTCAATGAAATCAGACCTGGACCGTTTAATGACCGAGCGCGAAATCGACGCGCTGGTGATCCTGCCCGGCGAAAATGAAGACCCTTACCGCGCCTATCTCGCCAATGGAGCCGATTTCAGCGGCATGGTGATCAAGGTGCGGGGAAGCGCGCCGGTTTTGATCGCCAACGGCATGGAAATAGACGAGGCGGCCAAAAGCGGCCTGACCGTCTATTCCTACGAAGATTTTGGCCTGAGCGAACTGGCCCGCGAATACAAAAATGACGCGGACGGGCGCACGGTGGCGTGGTATACGCGCGTTTTCGACAAATTCGGTATACAGGGCAAGGTGGGCGTGTACGGCGTGGCCGATGTGAATTTTGCCTACCGCACGCTGACGCTGCTGGCGGATAAAATGGGCGACCGGATCAAACTGGTCACGGAACCGGCGCGTAACACGATTTTTGACACGGCCTACCAGACCAAAGATACCGACGAGATCGCCCACCTGCGCGACGTCGCCCGCGAAACCAGCGCCGTGATGCGCGACACGCGGGCCTGGATCGCGTCCCACCGCGCCGACGGTGATACGGTAGTCCAGTCAAACGGATCGCCGCTGACAATTGGCGACGTGAAACGCTACGTGCGCGGGCAGTTGCTCGAGCACGGGTTGGAAGACCCCGGCAGTCACACGATTTTTGCCCAGGGACGCGATGCTGCCGTGCCCCACAGCCGGGGCGAGTCGTCGCAGGCGCTCAAACTCGGCCAGACCATCGTGTTTGACCTGTTCCCGCGCGCAGAAAGCGGCTACTTCCACGACATGACGCGGACGTGGTGCATCGGCCATGCTTCGCCGGAAATCCAGGCGATCTACGATACCGTGATGGCGGCATACCGCGAGTCGGTGGCGATGTGCAAACCGGGACTCCCGACGCGCGATGTGCAGGTCATGGTGTGCGAACTGTTCGAGGACTCCGGCCACCCGACCGTGCTCAATACCCCCGGCACATCGGAAGGTTACGTGCATTCGCTGGCGCACGGACTCGGCCTGAACGTTCACGAAACGCCCTATTTCCCGACCTACGGCGAACAGTACACGATCCAACCCGGCAACGTGTTCACCATCGAACCGGGACTGTATTACCCGGATCGCGGCTATGGTGTGCGGATCGAGGACACGGTGTACATGAACGACCAGGGCGCGGTCGAAATTCTGACCGACTGCCCGTATGATCTGGTGATTGAGCTAAACGGATAGTGTACGTTATATGACGCTGATTTTCGGTATTGAGTCCTCGTGTGATGAAACCGGCGCGGCGGTTGTGGAAGACGGCACGCGCATCCTGTCCAACGTGGTCGCCTCTCAGGTGGAACTACACGCGCCCTACGGCGGCGTATTCCCGGAGGTGGCCTCCCGCGCCCACATCGAGGTCATCGGCCAGATTGCGCAGCGCGCGCTGGATGAAGCGGGTGTCACGCTGGACGATATCGACGCGGTGGCCGTGACACGCGGACCAGGGCTGGCCGGATCGCTGCTGGTCGGCGTGAACTTCGCTAAAGGGTTGGCGCTAGGCCGCAATCTGCCGCTGGTCGGCGTGAATCACCTGGAAGGGCATGTTTATTCGCTGTGGTTGGTGGGACGTGAATCCCCGGTACAGTTCCCGGTGGTGTGCCTGATCGTGTCCGGTGGGCACAGCGAGATTGTGCTGATCACCGGGCACGGCGCATACACCACGCTCGGCAGCACCATCGACGACGCGGCGGGTGAAGCCTTCGACAAGGTGGCGCGCCTGTTGGGACTGTCGTATCCCGGCGGGCCGGTGATCCAGCGCACCGCCCAGGACGGCGATCCCCAGGTCTATGACTTTCCGCGCGCGCTGCGCGGCGAAGGCTACGACTTCAGTTTTTCCGGCCTCAAAACCGCCGTATTGCGCGCCGTCCAACCGTCACAGCAGGGTAAACAAAACAAACGCCAGCCCAAAAGCGAAGGTTTGACGCCGGATCAACTCGCGCCGGATATCTCCGTGCCGGACGTGGCGGCGAGTTTCCAGGCGGCGGTGGTGGATATCCTGGTCGAAAAAACGGTCCAGGCGGCCACCGAACACGGCGCAACCGAACTGTGGATCGCGGGCGGAGTCAGCGCCAATACGCGGCTGCGCGAAGAAATGACGCGCCGCAGCCCGATCCCGGTCCGATGTCCGCCGCTGGCGCTGTGCGTGGACAACGCCGCCATGATCGCCGCCGCCGGATATTTCCGTTATATGCAGGGCTACCGCGACGACCTGGCGCTGGACGTGCGCCCCATGTGGCCGCTGACGTCGATTGAGAATACTGATTGAGGCGGGCTGAGGTTTTTTATTCGGGCGGAACATCGGGGGGCGAAAAATCATCGAGCAAACGGGGCGGCTTTTTAGCGCTCCGTTTTTTCTTTACGTCATAGCGTGCCCAGGGAACACGCAGCATCACATAACCCCAGGCGACGGTCGCCGCGACTAACCCGATAGCGAACGTCTGCGTAGTTTCCAAAGATGCGATGCGTGCCTGCACCCACAAGATATACGGTATCCAATAAAGCGATATTCCCACCAGCGTCGTCGTGATTAACACATAAATTGCATAGGCCGAACGCACGCTAACGCCCCTGACAACAAGCGTCGAAATCACCGCCAGCACAACACACACCAGAATGGTATTTCCCCGACATGAGGAAAGATTCACCAGCGGGGAAGCCAACGGCGACATGAGCAGGATCGCGCCACACCACACTAACCAGGTCGCCGTCAGTAAAAAAACACCGCCGCCCTGGTTGCGTTTATAGTCGGAGTCTTCTGGTTCACACCAACGAAATGTCAATGTTGCAGGGATCAAGAATAACAACGCCAGGGATATCCAAAGCTCCTCTCTGAACAAGGCTTTGGCTATTTCTATCCAGCCATCTAGAGACCGATCAACCAGGGGCCAGTCATACGGACCAATGGTTATTTGCTGCCACTGACCATCAGCTATCCGCACCAAAACGCCATGATATCCCATTGCCGCAACGATATGGCCGGTTTTGGAATGATATACGGCAGATCGCGGCCTGTATTGTCCATCCCAGGCATAATCATGATCTACATCGCTGTGAATCTTCTCGACATAGATTACCTGGGCTTCATGCTCCGACAGATCATATTCCTCGACCCAGTCACGCTGATCTATATCCCACCGATCAATGCTGTCACCGGGCTGGAAACGGTAAGTCATGCGCTCTTCTGGAATGGATAGATACCAGGGCGATTTGTGACGTTGGCAATAATGTTGGATAGATTGGTTCTTGGTCTCTTCCCAGGTCAGTCCGCCATCCTTACTGAAATAGCTGCTGTCGCTGACATAACGATCTTCGTAGAGAAATGAATCGCCTAGAGCATACAACAGCGGATCATCCCAATAAACACACCAAATTCCTCGTTCCTGCTCTGGAACCGTTGTTGCCATCGTCGCCAGTGCGCCGAGCAACAGCACCACTCGCCCGCGCGCGGTGAGAGTGCGGTGAGCATACGTCGCGGGCCGGGGATGGTCCGCTGCCTGCTGCCAGACCCGCCAGCCGATCCACAGCGCGGGCAGGGCCAGCAGATCGGTTGGATCGCGCAGCAACACCGAATCCAGGCCGGAGGCAGCCGCCCATAGATCGGTGACGAGGGCGTTAACGGCGGGAACGGTCTTGGTCAGGGCGAAAATTAAGCCGGTCAGTCCAAAAGCCAACCAGCCCACTACCGCATCCCGCCAGGGCCGCGACGGAATAACCCACGCCAGCAGACAGGCGACTATCAACGGGGCGAAAATCAGCCCCGCCACGTCACTCAGTTTGCCGGTCCACCACGAGGGGTAGGTGTGTTTGAGGATGTGATCGTTGATAAGCAGCAGGATCACCGCGCCCACCACTGCCGGGTGAGCCAGGGCGCGCAGTGCGCGGCGAAACGTCGGGTTGTGTACCATTCCGACCACCTATGGCTGGCTAAACACCTCTGGATGGTCATCCACCCACGCGGCCAGCGTTTCCGCCAGGACCTCGTTACCGCGCGGGTTGAGGTGCATGTCGGTCGTGTAGTACAACTGCTCGTCGGTGTGTGTCTGCAAAATGGACAGCAGGTCCAGGCACGTCAGCCCCTCGGACTCGCAGAAATCTCGCATGAGATCGTAGCTCTCTTGCAGCAGGTCAATTTTGTCCGCACCGAGCAGCGGTTCCGACAGGTGACGGTAGACCTGCTCTTTGGTCGGCATCAGCACGAACAGCAGCGTCCCGCCGTAGGCTTCCACCCGGTCGCGCGCGTCCAAAATCGCCTGTTGGCTGCGTTCCCAGCCGTATTGGTTGTGAGGC
>JAFGTJ010000202.1 GCA_016934195.1 Anaerolineae bacterium
ACCGTCAAGTGGTTGTTTTCGTCTCAAGATGCCCGTGTGAAGTTGCATCGCCTTTATCCTTCTATTTCAGATTGACTGAGTACTAGACTGTTTAGCCCGTCTCATAATATTTCCCTATATGTCCGTGTCTGTACCCACGCGAAGCCGCATATGGCTCCGGGTGGGTTTACGTTTTTACTCGATTTCCCAAATTCGTCTGGCTTTGCAAGCCGACCCGATATAAGATAAAGATTAAAAGAGCGTAAAGACTCAGTTCGAGTATCATAGGATAAAACCAACTTGGCAAGCGAAGATATTCAACGACTGCTACGAACCGGCATTGAAGCCGCCCAAAGCGGCAACAAAGCTATCGCCAGGGGAATCCTCCAACAAGTCACCGACCAGGACCCTACCAACGAATTGGCCTGGATATGGCGCGCGTCGGTCGCCGATACACTCCAGGAGCGCCGCGACTGCCTGCAAAAAGTCCTTACGATCAATCCCAATAACAAACGAGCACAGCAAGCACTCGACAAGTTACAGCGCACGACACCGCCACCCATCCGTCGCAGTCCACCAGCCAGTCCAACTACCAGCGCAGCGGAACCGGCCCCGGTCCAGCCCGCATCACCATCCCGCGCCGACCGCGCGGCGGTATTGGAACGCGACGCCGTTCTGCGCGCACATGCCCGGCGGCGGCGTGGTCTGTCGCCGCTGATGGCAATGACGCTGGGGCTGCTGGCAGTGGCAATGATAGCCCTGGCGCTGCTCATGCTGTGGATCGAACTAAAACCGGATGACAAAACAGCTACACCGACCACCGCCGCGCAGCAGGCCGCCAGCGCACCAACGACAATGCCGACCCAGGTGTCCGGTTATCGTTCCCCCACGCCGGTCGGCGGGATAGCCAGAACGATCCCGGTCAACCAGACGATCCCGTCCACCTGGACACCGACCGCCACCTGGACGCCGCCGCCATCGCCAACCGCCAGCCCGACACCGCTGTCACTCAACAGCTACACCCTGTTGGTATCGCGCCAACCGCAGCCCAATAGTGGTTGGGGCCTGTATACCATCCTGGCCGACGGCAGCAATCCCCGCGAAATCCCGCTCAGGCTGTCCACCTCCAGCGCGGACGATGGGCCGCAACTGCTACACGCCTTTGACGCGGCCTATTCCCCGGACGGGCAGCAAATCGCCTTCAGCGCCCGGATCACAGAAACCCGGCTGCAAGGGGACGGATCCGCCACAGTCGAATACGAGGACATTTACCTTGTCTCCGTGAATGGTGGCATCATTCGCCGCCTGACCACGTTGGAAGCCGCCAGCGCCGAGGACATTACATGGTCCCCCGACGGGCAAGAGATCGCGTTCGCATCCGATGCCGACGGCGACTTCGATATCTACATCGTCTCCATTGGCGGCGGCGCGCCCCGGTTGCTCACCACCAATGACGCCGAAGACCGCGATCCGGCCTGGTCGCCGGATGGGAAAACCATCGCATTCGCGTCCGACCGCAGCGGGCCAGGATTCCTCGAAATATGGCGAGTCGCGCCGACCGGGGCCAACCTGAAGCAACTCACCGATGATGTAAACAGCAGCTATGCGCCCAACTGGTCGCCGGATGGTAAATCCATCGTATTCCTATCCAACCGGCGGGTCAACACCGATCTGTACATGATGACCGCCGAGGGTGGCAGCGCGCGCGCCCTGATTGTACGCGACGTTGAGGCCGAAGAACGCGATCCGGCCTGGTCGCCCAACGGTGAATGGATCGTATTTAGTTCCAACCGGGAAAGCACGCTGTTTGAACTCTACCTGATCCGGCCTGATGGGAGCAACTTGCAGCGCATTACATTCGAGCAAGGCGAGACTCGTTACGCCGACTGGCAACCATAGCGCCAATCGGCCAATCGCAGCATCAACTCATTGGTCACATTCACAGAATCGTAGCCATCATCAAGGGGGCATTTCATGAGCAATCCCGAAGCGCATGACAAAGTAAACCAACTACTGCAACAAGGCATCGAGGCAGCCAAAGCCGGTGATCGAAACACCGCCCGCACCCTGCTCGAACAGGTCGTTGAGCAGGACGAACAAAGCGAAATGGGCTGGTTCTGGCTGGCCGCAGTGGTCGAGGACGAAACCCAAAAACGCACTTGCCTGGGGAACGTTCTGGTCATCAATCCAAACAACCAGCGCGCGCGCCGCCTGCTGGACCGGTTGGAAGGCAATGATCCAACCAACCAGATGCACGTTGCTATGCGCGCCGATGCCGGTAGTGGAAGCAATCGCCTCCCGATCTATCTGGCGGCGTTCTTCGGTACTGGCGCGATCATTATCCTGGTGTTGCTGCTGCTCATGGCCCTGAGCGGTGGAGACGATGGCAAGGGCGATACGAACGATGCGGACACGGCATCAAACGGCAGCATCCAGCAAACCACGATTCCCGGCGATAGCCCACCGCCGCCAACTGCCATCGCGGGTAACACTGGCGACGAGTCACAAACCACCCTGCCGCCAACCTATACGCCCACACCCACAGAAACGCCCACGCTGCGTCCGGCAACCTGGACCCCCGTACCCAGTCAAACACCAATTCCCGATCACCCCGCCACGCTGTTCGCGCCCCCACCGGCCAGCGTCAGCGGGCAGATCATCATGCAATCCGGGCAGGTTCCCGGCGATAACGTCAACCAGCCCATTGTGCTGATCCGGCCTGATGGCACGGGTCGCCGCGTGATCGCGCCGGAAAGTTCGCGGGGCCATGCGCCGGTTCTCTCACCGGATGGCAGCCAGTATGCTTACATCAAATACGCGCCCGGTACGCGGGACGTGCTGCTGCAACTGGACAATTTCCAGGGCACCGCGCCCAAAGCCGCCAGCGCTTTCTGGGGCGGGACACCTATTCTCAGCGAACAGGATACTCCAGCCTGGGCAGGCAGTGGTACGCTGATGGCCTTCACCGCGACCGGCCTGGGAACTACCATACCGGAGTTATTCTTGTTAGATGTCGGCAATACAACCGGCGCGCCGGAAGCCTTAGCACGCCTGACCGAAGATGACGCCGCCGAAAGCTGGCCCGCGTTCTCACCGGACAGCACGCGGATCGTCTATGCCGCCGACCTGTCGATGGTGCAGTTGGAACCGGCCACCGAACTCCGCATTTACAACATCGGAACCCAACAAGTCACGCCGCTGACCAATAACGGCCTGCAATTGACAGAATCAGCGCCGGACTGGTCACCGGATGGCCGGTGGATTGTCTTTCATGCCCACGCGGACGGCGATCCGGACGGCGACACGGACATTTATCGGATGCCCGCCGATGGCTCCGCCGCGCCCGAAAAATTGATCGACTCGGATGCCTCGGATATTCAGCCCCGGTACTCATCCAACGGGCAGTATCTCGTGTTTTCATCCAACCGGACCGGCAACTGGGACGTGTTCATCTTTGATACCACATCCGGCACGTACTATCAGGTCACATATGAATCCATAACGGATATCGCCAACGATTGGACCGGCTGAGGTTCCCCGCGTAACCACGCGCTCATACACAGAAACCGGGCCACAAACCCGGTTTTTGTGTATACTTGAAAATGCTACGATAAACATGGCTGATACATTTTTCAGAGATAAGCTCTCATGACCTCGGATTTAACGAACGCACCCGCCGAATTTCGGCAATTATACAAAGCCGGGAAACAAGCCGCTCAAGCCGGTGATTCTGCCAGAGCACACGACCTGTTTCGCCAGGCGATTGAGATCGATCCGTATCACGAACAGGTCTGGCTGTGGTTAGCCAGCGTTGTAGAGGCGGACGAGGACCGGCGCGTATGTTTTGAAAATGTGCTGGAACTCAACCCCGGCAATCCTACCGCGCGCCGCCAACTCGATCACCTGGATCAAAAAGCGGTGAGCGACACACTAACACCCACCACCCCTCAAAACACCCGGCAGCGCCGGTTATTATTTGCCATCACCGCCATCATCCTGATCGCGGCAGTGGCAGTTACAGCGCTGGCCCTGGGTGTATTTTAAAATCGACCCTGTCCAAGCCCAGCCATAAACCTACAGATCGGCAAAACGATAGCCGACCCCGCGCGACGTCAAAATATATGTGGGGTGCTGCGGGTCTTGCTCGATCTTCTGGCGCAGGTAATGGATATAGAGCTTGAGGCTGTCAATCGCGTCACTGTATTCTGGTCCCCAGGCTTCTTTTACCAGATCGGTGCGCGTGATCACCCGCCCGGCATTGCGCGACAGCACGCCCAACAAATTGAACTCTTTCGGCGTCAGGTGAACCGGGTTGCCCCGAACCTTTACTTCGCGGCTGATGAAGTTGATGCGGAAATTACCCCCATCAAAAACCAGTTCTTCCGACACGGACGGCTTGGGCGCGCGGCGTAAGTGGGCTTTCACACGGGCCACCAACTCGTTATTGTCGTAGGGCTTCACAACGTAGTCGTCCGCGCCCATCTCCAATCCCTTGACGACATCCCGCACATCATCCTTCGCGGTCAGGAAGATAATGGGCACATCCGATAACTCGCGCAACCGGCGGCACACTTCCCAACCATCCATGTCCGGCATCATGATGTCCAGCAGGATCAAGTCCGGGTGACTCCGGTACGCTTTACGCAGCCCATCCTCTGCACGGTAAGCTTTAACCACTTCATACCCGCGCCGTTCAAGCAAAATACTGATGAGTTGAACGGTCATTTCTTCGTCATCGATAACCAGAATTTTTTCTGCCATACCACTATCCCTTAATGACCGGTACGCTCAGCAAGATATACGTTAGCCAGCACTGTACCACGCCACATATACAAATGCAAATGCTACAGGTTTGCTACGAATTTCACCAGAGTTAGAATTTCGAGACAGCGCGGAGACGCTGCTCCAATTCGCTCAAGATAATGGCCGTCGCGCCCCATACCTTATGGCCGCGCACATTGTACCAGGGTACACGCAGTTGGTAGCCTTTCCAATCCCAATCCTCCACCACCTTATACCCATCATCCAGCAGCCAGGCCAGCGGACACTCCAACACCTCGGCCACCTCTGCCGGGTCGGGCCGCCAGACCGGGCGCGCATCGAGATAGCCCACCACCGGATGCACATCAAAATCACTGGGGGAAATATACAACGAGGTCAGCGATCCGATAACCTGCAAGCCACTTACGCCTACTTCTTCTTGTGTTTCGCGCAGCGCCGTTTGAATCATGGTTTCGCCGGACTCCTGTGATCCGCCCGGCAGACCGATCTGGCCGCTGTGTACGTCATGCTCGTTTTCGGTCCGGCGCACCAGGACAAAGGCCAGATCATTGTCCAGCGGGTATAGCAAAATCAGCACACTCGCCTGCCGGGAATTTCCCGGACGCTGTGTGCCGCGGCGCATGGAACGCGGTTGGGGGGCCATACAGCGGCGGGCCGCCTCGACATCGAAATTATCCAATGCCAGGGCCGCTCGTACCTGTTCCAGACTAACCGGACTCATCAGGCACAATACCAGGCGCGGCGCTTGCGCAGCGAAATACCCGCGTCGGTTTCGCTGCGGTTGGTCGTCCGCACACGTCCACGCGGATCAATGTGAATCTGGCCCGCCTGCTGCAACCGGGCGAACTCTTCCGGCGTGATATCGGGCGCTGGCTCACCGCCTAACCGTTCCAGGCGCGGTCCCAGGTCATCGTTCGCATCAGCAGCAGGGGGATCGTCCGCCGGTGGATTGTCAGGCGGCGGCGTTGCCGGGGGCTGATCATCCGTCGGGGGAACTACGTGTTCATTATCTGCCATCAATCGTCCTCTTCTTGCTCAAGCGTTACATTACCCAAAGTTGCCAGATCGCTCAGTGACACCTCGTCCACGCGCTCACCGGCCTGTTGGTGGACATGGCTGCATACCAGACACTCAGGATTACGCGGCACACTCACCCATTCCGCCGTATAAGGCAGCGCCACACGCCCTTCGTAAATTTCCAGGTGCGTGTTTGCCATCACGACCGTATTACCCGGCATTTTGCGGTACGCCTCGGTATCCAGCAGCAGGTGATTCAGCGCGAGATCGGCCTGGACCGACGCCACGCGCACCACATGCAGCCAAAGACCCGGTTCCGCCGCGAGCGTGCCATCCGGTCCAATCATACCATAATCCAATTCTTCGTCATCATGCGCCAGATCGGACAGCCCCTCGCGCAAATGCTCGGCCCAACACGCATAACACGGGCCTTCGACCGGGTGAATGACGCACACATCGCCGCCCTCGCCACGCTCATAGACACCGGCAAACACAGCGGTCCGGTTATGCTCCATCGCCACCTGATTGATCACGTATTTCGGCCCCTCGCCATCCACCCCGGCGACGATCACGTCCATGTCCTTGAGCAAGTCCAGGTGATCCTCGATCCGGCCCACGACGGTTTTGACCTCGGCGGACGGGTTACGACGCTTGATCAGATCGGCGACGGCTTCCACTTTGGGCTGGCCGACGTAGCGCGCATCGGCAGCGTGGCGCACGACATTACCCAATTCCAACACATCGTTATCCACCAGGATAAAGTGTCCTACGCCGCTCATGGCAAGACTGACCGCCACAAAACTCCCGCCGGACCCCAGGCCCACTATGCCGACCGTCCGCGTGCGCAGGTGGGCCAGCACGTCCTTACCTAACAGCCGTTCGACTCGATCCCAACTCATACGCCATCCCCTTTATCAAGCGTTTTTTCGACGTGCCAGACCAGTTCGACCAACGTGCGCTTGGAGTCCCAATCCCATTCCGGCATCTGGGTCATCATCACCGGCTTGGACGCCTGATACAGTTTCTCGAACACGTCCTCGTCCTCGGACACATTCACCAGCGGCGCGACTCGCAGCGCGGGTTGTTGAGCCGGATAATCGACCGCCGTCACCAGGATAATAACGTGCTCGCTGCCCGGTTTGTAGACCGAAAAACAAATCTCGTAAGGGGGTTTCCCGTCAGCATCCCAGCGCACCACGTCGATCACGTAGTCGTTTTCGCGCAGCAGATCGCGTTCCTGGTCGAAGCGGTGCGGGTGTTCCAGATGCCACGCGACGGACGGCAAACGCGGCAGCCGGTCATCGGGCCATACCACCGGCTGTAACTCGATGAAATGCCGGATACGCTTGCTCATATACCAGAAATCCATGCGGACAATCCAGCCGTCGTCCGGCAGCGCCTTGATGATCGCCCGCGCCGATTCCTTTGGCATTGCATCCGACATAACTATTTCTTCGTCCACCGATTCGGGGGATGTTTCGGATGACAGTTCGGATGACGATTCAGACGGCTGATCCCTGGCGGATTCATCCTCGTCATTCACATCGTCAACCGCATCACCTGACGCGGCAGTATCCAATGATTCAGACTCTACGAGACGGTACATGGTCACAATTGGGGCCACAAGATGCGTGACCGGTGTCTCGGAATCGGAAATCATACGGTGCGCGGTTTGAGCATCACCCGTCGAGGGTTCGACCATATCGCCGGGCTGTTTGTGCCAGTCGCCCACATGCATTAACGGCACATCCCACTTCGCCGCCAGCGCGCTCCCATAAGACGGTCGCCGGAGTTCGCGGAACGCCTCCCAGTTATTGTGCAGCCAGTTGAACACGTCGGCCTGGTAATCGTTTCCCTGCTCAAACATGCCCCACTCGCGGACGGCATCTTCACCAGGGCCAATCGTGTCCAGCACGTAAATATCCGGCTCAGAGCGCCCTTCCTGCGGCACGACCAGGCCGATCAACGCTTCGCCGGTTTCCGGTTCGGGATAAAGCAGCGCGCCACGCAGTATCTTGTCGATCACACGCTGGGCCAAGATCACACGCGGCATATCACGCTCCACATCGGGCAGTTGGTCAGTCATCAGCGCCGCCTCCTACGTCCACCCTGATCACGGGGCGAGATGCTTTCCTGTTTGCCCGGCCAAACACCGGTAGCCCGCCAGGTGTAGTACGCATACAACCATTGGATCGCCCAGCCCGTCACCGTCACCGCCGTCGAACGGCTTGGATTCCAGCCATAGGTCACGCCGTCCCTGGGATTAAACAGGCACAACTGCCCATCCTCAAACTGGTGCTTCTCGCTGTAAACGTGCGGCTGAAGCACATACGCTTCGGCAGGCCGGTTGGGATAATCCTCGACATAGAGGATTTTGAGCGTGTGTTCGCGCTGCGGAATCCCCTTTAGATTGATCTCGACATTCCCAACCCAGTAAAGCAAATCGCGTTTGGGCACCATCAGTTGGAACGTGTCGGCGAACGTCGCGCGCATCATCTCAACTTCCAGCCGCAGCCGGTTTGACACATGGTTGGGGGATCCCCACCAGGCAGGTTTAGCCATTGCTTTCTCCTTCAAAATGCTTAGAGGCAGAAAAAATCTGCCACAATCACTGGGCGCAGCAAGCAACGCCGCTACTAAGTCCAATCCTCTTGATCGGATAACAGGTCAGCCAGACTGACCGACTCGCGGGGTTGTTGGTGAAGCAACTCCTGCAACGCGGGCGAAATTTCGCCGTCGCTTTCGACATACTGCTGAATCACACCACCGCCAACCGGCTGCCAGCCAAACGTATGCACGGCCAGCAGCGTCTGACCGGCCATAATCCGCAGTCGCCAATCATCCGGCGGAATTGCCTTACCTTGCAGCGGCAGCCACGTCTTGGGCAGCAGGGTATTTTTGCCGGGTGCCAGGGCATACTGTGACTCGTCCGCGTAACGCAGCCGTCCCCCGGCGTCCACCAATTCAAACCGCACCAGACCCCGCGCATCGTGGGGCAGCCACAATTCGACAAATGGACGCAAATAGCGCGTATCCATCAGCACATCGCCATCCCGGATCAGGCGCGGCTCGTCGCTGCTGCGGTACGCCAGCAAGCCAATATCCATAATGCGGACATATTCTCCGCCCCCCTGGTAATTGGCACGCTCCATCGCCGACAACGCAGTCCCGGTCGCGGTTTTGGTGGGCCTGGATCGCGGCCTGGGCTGGCTGCGCGGGACGCTGTGCCGTTCGCGCGGGCTACTCGATCTCTGCTCGGAGGAGAACATCCCCATCGCAACCAGTATCAACAAAATGAGCATAACTATAACAATCACGCTGCTCATGAGGACTCCCTCAGTTTTGACCGCTTTGGCTGCGTTCACGGCTTTGCTGGCGTAACAATTCTTCCAGGCTCAACGGCAGCGACTCGTTGGCCTCCGGGGTACGCCAGACCCGCTCGCGCAGTTCCCCATCCGAGGACATCAACCGGCGGCGGGCCGCCAGGGAACTTGACAGGTTGAATTTGTGAACACCCAGGATGCCCCCGTTCACGATTACATGCGCTGTCCAGTTGCCGGGCTGAATAGCGTCGGCTTTTTTGCGAACCGGAAACCGGTAATCCGGCAGCAGGGCATTTTCGCCCATCATCAACCATTTTTCAGCTTCATAGGCATATTGCAATTCGCCGTTATCGTCGCGTATCTCGAAACGCACCAGACTCAGACGCTCGCTCAAGCCCTCCGGCACATGGACAGTAGCAAACGGACGGATGCTGTCATCGTCCAGGGAAATGAAACGCCCCCGCCGCAGTGATGTCCCATCGGGCCGCTGCTCATCCACAATCAGGCCCACATCCAGCAGCCGGACCAGGGTATCATGATCGGGATAACGGCGCGCGCGGGCCATTGCCTCCTGCGCAACCTCGGTTGATTCTGGCTCACGGGTGCCGGGGAGGGACAGTCCTTCCAACAATGCTCCTAGCTGACCGCTGCGCGTGACCATCAGCACTAACAGCAAATACACTGCCAGTAACACGCCGCCGACCGCTGTCGATATATTACCGGTCCCCAGGCTCAAGACCAGCGCCAAACCTACGATCAATAACCACACCAACGTGCCGCGATGACTTTGTTGGAACATAGATATATCCTTGAATCAGCCCAATCATAATCGCATGATGCCGGTCAACAAAGGCCGAATTTTTAGGGATTCGTGTCTTAATCTTAAATATTTACGCGAAAAAATACTAGTGGTTGCGAATATCTCCAGGTATCTTCAGCCTCGCCCCGGACGATCCCTGGACAAAGCCCCCCGGCTCTGGTAAAATTTTTGCCGTCTGAAGCATTTTTGTTTGGTAACGACAGGAGACTTACTGGTGGCAAACCACAAGTCCGCAATGAAGCGTATCCGCTCGTCCGAGCGCAAACGGCAGCATAACCGCGTGTGGCGTTCAAAGACGCGCACCGAGATCAAAAAAGCGCGCACCCTTATCGACGGCGGCAGCCTGGAACAAGCGCGTGAGGCCACGTTGGAAGCTGTTCGCACGCTGGATAAGGCGGCGAGCAAGGGCATTATCCACCCCAACAACGCGGCGCGCCGCAAAAGCCGTTTGATGAAGCACCTGGCTGCGCTCGAAACACAGCAGTAACGCTTGATTCTCCACGACGCAACGAAGGCATCTACGGGTGCCTTTTTTGCGTTTAGGCCGGTTCGGATACAGCCTCTGATGATTTCGATTGCCTGGTTTGCGGCGGCTCAGCTTGCGCTTGATCAGTTTGTGATTGAGCAGGGGACACAACGCCGTTTTTCTGGGCAGCTTTTGCGTTGCGTTTAGAGGATTTTGCTGGTTCGGGCAGTTCAGATGACCTGGAACGCCTGGACGAATCAGACGATTGGGCCGGATAGGACTGCCTGGATAATTCGGGCTGTTCCAGGGTTTCGGTCCCTGGCGCGTCTGGTTCCGGGGTGGGGTCTTCGTCATTCAGCACAAAGCGATAGCCCCTGCCGCGAACCGTGACGATATAGCGGGGTTTGCGGGGAGAAGGTTCAACGATCTGGCGCAGCCACCGGATATGAACGTCCAGCGTGCGTGTATCCCCCATGTAATCGGTCTTCCACACATACTGCATGATGTACTTGCGGTCCAGAACCGTGTTGGGGTTCTGCATGAACAATTCCATCAGGGCCACCAATTTGGGAGTAAGCTTCTTTTCGCTCCAGGGCGTGACCAGCGTTTTTTGCTCCAGGCTGAGATTGAACGGCCCCAACTCGACGGATTGTTCCTGGGCAACCGCGGCAAACCGCTCGATCCGGTTGATCAGTTTGCGGGCCGTGAACGGCATCACCAACAGGATATCGGCCACGCTGTCGCTTGATTTCATGTCTTGAGGCTGCACATGAATAATAGGGGTTTCGCCGCACACCGCCCGCAGCCGCGCACAAATGCGGGTGCCCGATGTGCGCAATGATGCCGCATCCAGCACAATCACGTCTGGGCGCATGGATCGCGCCATCGCCAACGCCTGTTTGCCTGAAGACGCAATCTGGACCTGATATCTACGCTTGAGCGATTTGGCGAACGAGTCGCCATTATTCCGCGCGCTCTCAATGAGAAGGACTTTTGTAGCCCTCATGCGCCCCCCTCAGAAACATTTTCCCGACCGGGCGATGATTATAAAATTGAGTGGACAGACTTTTTTGGAAACTGACAACCTATTTAGCGCGATTATAATAATCCAACCGCTGCTGGCAACCCAAACCCATATCCCAACCTTTATCCTACACCCGACTCTAATCGCTATTTTTTAACAAAGCCCCATAAACCCATCCTGAACAGCACCTGTAGGGGTACTCGCCCGACTTTTGCCCCCAGATATACGGCTTCAGATATTGGTTAATTTTTCTTCATTTTTTTAACATTCGGACCGCTGCCATCTTAAGACTCGGCATATGAACTTATCCCACGTAATCCCACACATTTGGGATACGGCAAAAAGCGCGTAATTAGGGCATAATTAACGCAAGTGATTTGTGCTATACGTCAGGAGTCCCAATGGGTATTTACCTCGACTCTGTCGCGCCAGAAGACGCCAGACTCGCTCAGGAACTCGGTTTCCTCGAAGGCATTACCACCAGTCCCGCGTTAATCGCCCAGGCCGGGCGTCCAGGGCTTGACATCTTGAGCGATCTGGCCGACATCTTCGACGGGCATATTTTCTACCAGTTGACCGCGCCCACTCTCGAAGCACGCACCGACGAAGCGTGGCAAGCCTACCAGATTCGCCCGGACAAGGTAATTCTCAAAGTACCTGCCACCACCGAAAATCTGGCGCTGGTGTCCCGGCTGGTCCCGGCGGGCATTGAATGCGCCGTAACCGCCGTATACAACCCAACCCAGGTCTTTCTCGCCACACAGGTCGGGGCCAGTTTCGTCATTCCCTATATCAGCCAGCTTCCAGACGCCACGCGCGCGCTGCGCGACATGGTGCAAATCGTCGCACCAGCGCAGACCGAAATACTGGCCGCCGGTTTTTCGTCCCTGGAAGATGTGACCGCGACCATCCTGGCCGGAGTCAAAAATTTGACCATGCCGCTTGACCTGATCATGGCAATGGGCGAACATGACCTGTCACAACAAGATATCGCAGATTCAGCATAATTTTTTCAGGGCGCATTCCCAAACACCAACCTTATGAGCCATTCATCCAATCAGACAATACACGGCCTGGCTACTTCGCCACACATCGCAGCCATACGTCCCCAAATCGATCCCGCCCGCGTCATCCGGGATGCCATCACCATCCAGCAAATTCCCGCGCCAACCTTTGCCGAAGATCAGCGCGCCGCGTATATGCAAGAACGTTTCACCCGCTACGCGCTTGCAGACATCAGCACCGACGCGGTTTATAACGTTTACGGGCGCTGGCCGGGAACAGATTCGGCGCGTCCGGCGCTACTGGCATCAGCCCACCTGGATACGGTGTTCCCGGCAGATACCGATCTCACGATCCGGCACGCAGGCGAGCAAATCTACGGGCCGGGGTTGGGTGATAACAGTCTCGGCACCGCCGGACTGCTGGCGCTGCTGGATAGTTTTCAAGAACACGATCTACATCCCGCGCCGGATATCTGGTTTGTCGCTAACAGCCGCGAGGAAGGGTTAGGCGACCTGGGCGGAATTCGGGCCGTGTGGGAAAAATTGGGCCAGCGCCTGGGTGCGGCTATCGTGATCGAAGGTATGGCCCTGGGCCGAGTGTATCACGCCGGGATCGCGGTGCGCCGCCTGAAAATAACGTGCCACGCGCCGGGCGGTCACTCCTGGCTGCATTTCGGCAATCCGAGCGCCATACACGGCCTGATCAAATTAGGCGCGCGCCTGCTGGCCCTATCGCCCCCGATCACACCGCGCACCACGTACAACATCGGCCTGATTGAAGGCGGGCACTCGATCAACAGCCTCGCAACCACTGCCGCGCTGTACCTGGATTTGCGTTCCGAGAACCCGACCAGTTTACAGGTATTAGAGCAGCAGGTTCGGGACCTGATGATGGAAAACCAACAGTCAGAACTAACATTTACCGCTGACGTGATCGGAGATCGCCCCTCCGGGCAAATCAGCACCGAACACCATCTGCCCCAACTGGCCGCCGCCGCGCTCCGTGCTATCGAACGCCCCGCCACCTTTGAAACCGGCAGCACGGACGCCAACGTGCTGCTGGCAAATGGACTCCCGACCGTGACGGTGGGTATTTCACACGGAGGACACGCGCACCGGCTCGATGAGTTCATCGAAACCGGACCAATTGCGGACGGTATATGGCAGTTATTGCTGCTGGTGCTGGCAACCGCTGAACAGGTACACACCTGGCCGCGCTAGTACTCAGTCAATCTGAAATAGAAGGATAAAGGCGATGCAACTTCACACGGGCATCTTGAGACGAAAACAACCACTTGACGGT
>JAFGTJ010000021.1 GCA_016934195.1 Anaerolineae bacterium
AACCAGGGTGATTTTATCATCAGCCGGACGATTGTGGACGACGTGGCCCAAACCGGCGATCCCGTCCTGACAACCAATGCTCAAGCCGACGAACGCTACAGCGCCCAGGAAAGCGTGGTGCTCCATGCGCTGCGCTCGATCCTGTGCGTGCCGCTGACCCTCAAGGGGCAGGTCACGGGAGTCGTGTATTCCGACAACCGCATCAAAGACGGGCTGTTTGGCGAAAAGGAACTACTGCTGCTGGTCAACTTCGCAAACCAGGCCGCCATCGCCATCGAAAACGCGCGCCTGTTCGAGCGCGTCCAGACCGCGCTGACCGAAATCACCGAGATCAAGGAACTAATGGATAACGTGTTTGCGTCCATCGCCAGCGGCGTGATCACAACCGATGTGAGCGAGATCGTGAATACCTATAACCTCGCAGCGGAGCGCATCCTCAACACGCCCACTACCCTGACATTGGGCCACCCGCTGGCGAATCTGCTCACCATCTACCAGCACGTCCGGGACCGGCTTCATGCCGTTTACGAACACGGCAGCCAGGAATTGATTGAAATCGAATCGGACATGCCTGACCGGGGCGTGGTTAACCTGAATCTCAAGCTGACGCCGTTGAAAGATCAGGACATTACCGAGGGGATCGCCATCGTGGTAGACGACCTGACCGAGATCAAGCGGCGGGACGCGACATTGAACGTGGTGCGGCGCTACCTGCCCCCGGTGATGGTGGACAATATCCAGAGCCTGGACGGGTTGGGCTTAGGTGGCGAACGGCGCGAGATCACGGTGGTATTTATTGAAGTGCGCCCGTTCAGCTCCTTTCCGGCCCACCTGCGCCCCCACGAACTAATGGAAGCGCTCAACCTGTATTTGACCGTAAGTACTGAGGCGATCCATAACCAGACCGGCGTGATCGACAAGTTCATGGGTAACGAGGTCATGGGGCTGTTCAACACGCAGTTAAACCCTGGCGAGGATCATGCCTGGTGCGCGGTCCGGGCCGCGCTCAAGATGACCGAAGAATTCATGACGCTACCTGGACACCTGGGCGAAACAAACCCGGTGCCGCATTATCGCATCGGCATTCATACCGGTATCGCCACAGTGGGAAACGTGGGCAGCGCCTCGCGCCGCGAGTTTACAGCCATCGGCAATACAGTCAACCTCGCCAAGCGCCTGCAAGAAAACGCCCACAGCGGCCAGATCATCATCAGCCAGGCGTGTTACGATCACTGCCGGGTATACCTGGATGATCCGGCATACAACGTCCAGATCATCGAACACCCAAGTATTCGGGTAAAAGGCTTCAGCGCGCAGGCTAAAATATATGAAGTTCGTCGTCCGGCCAGTACCTAAATCACCAATGGATAAACCATGCTAAACGCGAACGACACGCCCCAGACTCCGCGCGCCCACCTCGAACACCTGCAAAACCAGCTTAATGACCTGGAAGGGATGCTGCGCGCCCAACATGACATCCTGCGGCAGCGGGGCATGACCTTACCAACCGGGGTGCTGGAACAAATCTACTACGTGCGCGCCGACATAGGTAAGCTTGCCAACCGCCTGGAAGACGGCAGCACCGAACTGGAACAACTGCGCGCACTGGCCGATACGGGCGAACTGATCACGTCATCCCTGGACCCGGACGAAGTGCTTAAAGAGGTCATGGATACCGCGATAGCGCTCACCGGGGCCGAGCGCGGCTATATCATGCTGCGATCCTCGCAAACCGGCGAGATGCAGTTCCGCGTGGCCCGCGACGCCAACCGGCAGGACCTCGCTGAAAACCGGTTCACCGTCAGCGCGACCATTGTCAACGACGTGGCCCAAAGCGGGCAGCCGGTAGTCGCCCAGGATGCCATGCTCGATCCCAATTACAGCCTGCAAGACAGTATCGTGATGTTCGCTCCGCGCTCGATCCTCTGTGTACCGCTGGTCTATAAGGGGCAAATCACGGGGGTAGTGTACGCGGATAACCAGAAAATCCCGAATCTGTTCCGGGACAAAGAACTGTCGCTACTGGTAGCCTTTGCAAATCAGGCCGCGATTGCCATTGAAAACGCGCGCTTGTTCGAGCGAGTCCGGCGCACGTTGGAGGAGATCACCGAGATCAAGGACCTGATGGAGAACGTCTTCGCGTCCATCGCCAGCGGCGTGATCACCACTGACATCGAGCACACCATCATCACCTATAATCACGCAGCGGAGCAGATTTTGGGAATTCCGCGCAATGAAGCCGTCGGCAAATCGCTGCATATCGCATTCCCCGATTTTGAGGAAGCGTTCGGCGATCTGATCAACAACGTCAAGCGGGACAACCGCCAGCAAATACTGGAAATCGAAACCCTTTTACCGGAGCGAGGATCGGTCACGCTGGCGGTAAACATGACGCCCTTAAAAAATGCAGAGTCGGTCACGTATGGGCTGGCGCTGGTGGTGGACGACCTGACCGAGATCAAAAAGCGGGATGCCACGCTCAACGTGGTCCGCACTTACCTGCCACCGAGCCTGGTCCGCAACATCCAGAGCATCGACAGCCTGGGACTCAGCGGCGACGAACGCGAAATTTCGGTGGTATTTGCCGATGTGCGCGGCTTCACATCCTTCAGCGAAAATTTGCCGCCGGAAGAATTAATGGCGATCATCACCCGCTACCTGACGATCAGTTCCGACGCGATCCAGCTATTTGACGGCATCATTGACAAGTACATGGGTGATGCCGTCGTGGGATTGTTCAACACGCAGCTTAACCCCCAGGAGGATCACGCCGTCCGCGCTGTGCGCTCAGCGATGGCGATGGCGTATGATGTCCAGGCGTTCCATGAAGTGCTGCGCGAGGATCAGCGCTTATCATATGGCATTGGCATTGATACCGGAGTCGCGGTACTGGGCAATGTGGGCAGTCCCAGCCGCAAGGAATTCACCGCGATTGGCCTACCCTTCAATTTCGCCAAACTGCTGCAAGAAAACGCCCTGGCCGGAGAAACTATCATCAGCCAGCAGACCTACGAACGGGTCAAAAACGTCTTTACGGTGGAAGCATTGGAACCGCGCAAGCCCAAAGGCTATAATTTCCAGGTTATGTACCGTGTCACCGGCCTTCAGCGCCACCGGAATTCCTGAGAAAACCCGTTATGGCCGATATCCAAGCCCAAATTGCGCGGCTGCAAGCCGAAATCGACAACCAGGAATCCGAACTGGCCGATCTGGAAACCGAAGTCCTGGACCTTGAGCGTGAAATGGGCGATTTCATCAAGCGTTATAACCAACTGGTTCAACCCATCGAGGAAAAATTAGACCTCGTGCGCGGCATGATCGCCGATCTCGAACGGGAACATGCCCCGCCGCCGCCCCAACTCGGCAGCCGTCCCATAACCCCACCGTTAGAAAAAACATGGACGCCGCCGCCAGATTATGTCTCGGTGGAGGAGCAGTACCGGCGTATGTGGGAAGTTCCCAAACAGCAGCGGCAATCCGGGCAGGAACCGGTCAATGCGCCCTCGATGCGCAAATCCACCGTCAAACCGGATAATCCCGAACAAGCCATCAAGAAACTGTACCGGCAGTTGGCGCGCCGTTACCATCCCGACCTGACCACCGATCCGGCAGAACGAGCACGCCGCAACCGCTTGATGGCCGAGATTAACGACGCCTATTCCCGGCGCGATATGGCCGCGCTGCAAGCGCTGGCCGCGCAGCCGGAAAATGCCCGCATCGAGCAACCGCTGGCTGCGCTGCAACTGGTCCAACTCCAACAAATCCGCAACCAGTTGGAAGACCGCATTTATGCCCTGCGCAAACGCCGCAACGAACTCCTGCACGGCGACCTGATGCGTCTCAAAATCCAGGCCAGTCTGGAAGCGCGCAAAGGGCGCGACCTGCTGCGCCGGATGGCTGCCGACATGGAAAAGGAATACACAGCCTGTCTCGACCGGCTGGACCAACTGCGCAATGTCTGATTTTGTACCCGCTCACATCCTGACATGGATCACCACCCTGCTAGGGTTAGGATACTTCCTGGCGGCAGCCGTGATCGCGGTATATTCGGCCAGCTTTTTTATCCTGATTGCCATTTACCTGCGCCGCCGTCCAAACGCGCCAACTGCCCCGCATGTGCTGGACAACGACCTGCTGACCGTTACGCTGCAACTGCCCATTTACAACGAACAGCATGTTGTCGCGCGACTGGTGGATGCTGTCGGCGCGTTGGACTACCCACGCGATAAACTGTACGTCCAGGTATTGGACGACTCCACCGACGACACCACCGACATGTTGCGCCGCAAAGTGGCCGAATGGCAGGCTAAGGGATTGAACATCAGCCTGATCCACCGCCCAGATCGCAGCGGGTACAAAGCGGGCGCGTTAGCGTATAGCCTGGAACGCTGCACGACCGAGTGTGTGGGCGTCTTCGATGCGGATTTTGTGCCCGCACCGGATTTTTTGCGCCGGGTGATGCCGCATTTCAACACAGCCGCTACTATTGCCCTGGTCCAGACACGCTGGACGCATCTCAATCCCGACTACAACCTGCTCACCCGCGCCCAAACGCTGGCATTGGACCAGCATTTCGCCATTGAACAGGTCGCGCGCAGCCGCGGCGATCTGCCAATGTCGATGAACGGAACGGGCGGAATCTGGCGGCGGGCGGCGATTGAGGACGTGGGCGGCTGGTCCGCCGAAACGCTGACCGAAGATATGGACCTCAGCTACCGGGCGTATCTGAACGGTTGGCGATTCCGGTATCTGGTCGATATCGCCGTGCCGGGTGAAGTGCCGCCCCAGATCACCGCGTACAAACTGCAACAGGCGCGTTGGGCCAAAGGATCGACCCAATGCCTGATCAAACACGCGAGGGCGCTGCTGCGTTCCGACCTGACCGCGCTGCAAAAGCTCATGGGACTGCTGCACATGGGCCAGTTTGCGATCCAGCCGTTCGTGCTGCTGCTGTTCCTGCTGACTCCCCCGGCGCTGATCAGCGGCGTGCTGCTGCGCCTGCCACTCGGACCGCTGGGGTTGGCCGGAATCGCGCCGCCGGTCATCATCGCTATGGGCCAGATCACGCTGTACCGGGATTGGCCCAAACGCCTGTTGTTTCTGCCGGTCCTGACGGTGCTCGGAACCGGGATGATGTTGAGCAACTCGCGGGCCGTGCTCGAAGCCATTACCGGGCGCGGCGGGAACGTATTTCACCGCACACCCAAATTTAATCTCATACGGCGCGGCAATACCTCGAACAATCATACGCCGACCGGCTGGCAGCGCTACGTCATCCGGCCCGACTGGACAACGACCGGCGAACTGGTTTTGGGCGTGTATGCTGTCTTAGGATCAGTCGCGGCGGCGGCGGTTCTTCCCGCGATTTTGCCGTACATGGCGCTGTACGTGATCGCATTTGGCACCCTCTCATTGGGCAGCCTTTGGCAAACGCGGAACGAATCATAAACTCGCGTGTTTACTTCAAAGAGACTGGTGCTATACCCACATTTTGGAGGCAAATAACATGAATAACAAAATTTTAGGCGGGGGTCTGCTCGGCCTGGGCGTGATCCTCATCGTGATCGGCGTGCTGCTCATGGCAGTGATCGTGCCGGGTATGAAACAACTCCCCGATGACGTGGACACCACCCGGCTGTATGCGGGCACTATGCCGGTATTGCTCAATCCGGCGACCTTTGAATTTATGACCGACCTTACCGTTGATCTTGAACGCCACTTCAAGGCCGAGGACACCGACGGCGACAACGCCCTGGTGTACGAAGCCCAGACACTCAGCGTCGGCGGCCAATCCTTGCAGCAAATAGTCAAACACTATTCCGTCGACCGTAAAACGATGGAATGGGACGGTAACTATCCCGATAGTTGGGCGGAAACCGACGGGTTCTGGCAGCGCGAAGGGCTGGTCATGGGCTGGTCGATGGGGTCCGAAGAAAAGGATTACGTCGGCTGGAGCGACGATTACCGCGCCACCGTTCCGCTAACATTTGAAGAGAAACAGAAACACGACCGCAGCGGCCTCGACGTGCTGTACTTTACCTCCGAAAGCCCCGCGATGGAAATCGTGCCCGAACACGTTCAAGCCATTGGCCTGCCGACCGCACTGCCCAAAGAACAATTCGCCGCGTTGGTCCAGGGCGCGCAGGTCAGCGACACGCTCAAAACAATGCTGCCCGCCGCGTTAAGGGCCTGGGATGAAGATACCGTCCCGCTGCAATATTTCTACGAATACGAGGCTAAATACTGGGTTGAACCTGAAACGGGCGTGTTGATCGACACATGGAAACACGAACTGCGTAAAGCCACGCTGGGGCCGGAGTTCATCGCATCGATTCCGCTGCTCCAATCGTATATTGAGGGCTTGAGCGAGGAAGAACGCGCAGCATCCCGCATCCCGATCTTCGACCTGACCTATCAAGCGACGGATGAAACGGTCCAGGACGCCAAGAAAGACGCCCAGGACGCTATAGACCAGATCAACCTGTTCGGGACCACCATCCCGATTATCCTGATCATCATCGGCGCACTGGCTGGCGCGGGCGGCGCGTTCCTGTTCACGCGCAAGACTCAGAACGCAGCGTAGCTGTCACAATTCCCCAAAGCATAGAATCAGCAAACGGTCCTGTTTATTCGATAGGGCCGTTTTGTGTTGTATATTTGAACCTATCCCAGACCGAGCGGGTATAGTATTATGGTGCGCCTGTTCCGACGACTTCAAGACACACACTTCAGCAAAGGAAATTCAACCTCTTATGAGCGGATATGCCTGGCTCGGTATCCTGGCAAGCACGTTTGTCTCCACCCTGGCAGTCGGTGGCTATATCGTGATGGCAGTGCCCTATTTTGACAATGCTCCCTTCCTGGTCGATCTGAAAAAGAACACGCGGTTAGCGATCCTGTCCGGCAGTCTGCTGTTCCTGACATTCTTCGCCATCTACTACCTGGGGGCAATTTTTCTGAATGAAGACACCAGCGGGCCGCTGCTGCTGTTCGCGGCGTTCATCGTAGGGCTGCCGGTCAGCCTGCTCATCGGCACCGAAACGTGGGACCGGCGCAATGCTCACGGCATGAACCAGATGCCTGCTGCGCGCGCGGTCGCCGTCGCCACCGGGATCGGACTGGCCGAATTGATGGGCTTCACGCTGCTGTTTATGGGCCTGCTGAGTTTAGGCTGAATCAACCAATACACGACAGAATCAAAAGCGCCCGCGTAAACCGTGAGCGCTTTTTTATGTTATTCCCGACTGCTACGGCCCACCGGGTCATTAGCCCGGCCAGACTTCCTCGACACCGCCGTGCTGGATCGTCAACCGTTCCTCGATCAACGCCTCACTGCCCATATCGAAATCGGTGAATTCGATATCGCTGATCCAGGCATCTTTGTACACCCACCGCCGGGTTTCGACGCCCTCATCCATTGCCACCACCGCGATCTCGCGGGTCACGCGGCTGGTCGGATTCGCCAGCGTCTCGCGCGTCCAGTCGTTAAAAGACAATTCGGGATCGCGCTGCACCATCTTGGTAATTATCAGCGGCTTAAGCACCAGCCGGGGGCGTTCGGTGGACAAATCAACCGAGCGAATAGACAAACCGCTTACCGCAAAGATGCCGGTAACCACTGTCCCATTAATTTCGACCTGGAATTCGTTGGCCGATAAGCTATCTACTACAGCCTGAATACCTGAAGAGTCCTGAGTCATCCAAAATTCTCCTTAAATTTCCCCTATATGCTGGTTCCAGTATACAGGCGGACCGAGTTTTCGGACAACTACGCGATAGCGATTACTCGGTATCAATCACCCGAATATGCAGTTCTTCTAGCTGACCGGGTTCGGCCTCCGACGGCGCGCCCGCCATCAGATCGGCGGCCTGCTGCGTCTTGGGGAACGCGATCACCTCGCGGATATTCGGTTCACCGGCCAGCAGCATCACCAGCCGGTCCACACCCGGCGCAATGCCGCCGTGCGGCGGGGTGCCGAATTCAAACGCTTCCAGCATATGGCCGAACCGTTCTTTGGCAACATCCACATCCAGACCGATCAATCCGAAGATTTTTTCCTGAATGGCGCGATCATGAATACGGATGCTGCCACCCGCGATCTCGTACCCGTTGCAGGCCAGATCGTACTGCTGACCGCGCGCCTGACCGGGATCGGTATCCAGCAGCGGCACATCCTCCCACATCGGAGCCGTGAACAAATGGTGGCTGGGGTCCCAGCGCGTTTCGTCTTCGTTCCACTCGAACAGCGGGAAGTCGATCACCCAGCAAAACGCGATCTGTTTGGGATCGGCCAGTCCGAGCCGGTCGGCCATCGCGCGGCGCAGCGTGTCCAGGGACGCACATACAATGGCATGGGTATCGGATACCAGCAGCAGCAGATCGCCCGGTCCGGCTCCCATCTGCGTGATAATGGCCTGCAACTGTTCGGCGCTAAAAAACTTGGCAATCGACGAGCGCACCTGCCCCTCGCCTTCTTCAACCGCCATCCACGCCAAACCCTTAGCTCCAGCCTCTTTTGCGAGGTCTTCCAGTTCGCCCACCTGCTTACGGCTGTAGCTTCCGCAGCCGGGGACGCAGATACCGCGCACCGGGTTCCCGGCCTGGACGTTCTCGACAAATACGCGGAACTCGGACGCACCCGCGATCCCGCTGATGTCCACAATCTCCATGCCGTAGCGCACATCGGGCTTATCACAGCCGTAGCGCAGCATCGCCTCGTCGTAGCGCAAACGCGGGAACGGCTTCGTCACCAATTCGCGGTCGGTGACTTCTTCGACCAGATTCGTGAACATGTCCTCGATCAAGTCCAGCACATCATCGCGTTCGACAAAACTCATTTCCATGTCGAGCTGGGTAAATTCCGGCTGGCGGTCGCCGCGCTGGTCCTCGTCACGGAAACAGCGCGCAATCTGGAAATAGCGCTCGTACCCGGCCACCATCAGCAGTTGCTTGAGCTGCTGCGGACTCTGGGGCAGCGCGTAAAATTTGCCGGGATGCACGCGGCTCGGCACGAGGTAATCACGCGCGCCTTCCGGCGTGGTTTTGAACAAAATCGGCGTTTCGATCTCCACAAATCCGCGCTCGGCCAGATAGTTTCGGATGAAGCGCAGCACGTTATGACGCAACACAATATTATGCTGCATCCGGGGACGGCGCAGGTCCAGGTAGCGGTACCGCATCCGCAGCACTTCCTCTACCTTGTCGTCCTTGTTGATGTAAAACGGCGAGGTCTTGGCGCGATTCAGGATGTTGAACGCCGTCACATCCAATTCAACCTCGCCAGTCGGCAAATCGGGATTCGACATCCCATCAGGCCGCCGGATCACGGTGCCTTTCACCTGAATCACCCATTCGGTGCGGGCTTCCCTGGCCGCCGCGTGGACGTCCGGCGCGGACTCCTGGTTGATCGTAATCTGGGTCACACCCCAACGGTCGCGCAGGTCCAGGAAAACCAGCCCGCCTTGATCGCGCCAGCGATGCACCCACCCGGCCAGCGTCACTTCCTGGCCGACGTGTTCCACTCGCAATTCGCCGCAGTTGTGCGTTTTTAGCATCGGTTTCCCCCGTATTGTTATTCTGTATTTTGTCTATTTATTCAGGTTATCAGAGCGGCTAAACAGATTAACACAGACCAGGGGTAACAAGCAAAACCTCACACCGTTCAAAGAAATACGAGGGTGTGAGGGTGCAGAAGCAGTTTGGAGACGATCGGGCCAACAGCGCTCAGCCTACATCAAGCCGAGGAAACCACCGCTGTACATCTGGCTCTCAACCCACCGGGCGATATAGGGAATACGATAGTTGCGCCCCGCGTAGGTTTCGACGGCGGCAATGACGGAATAAATGACCATTCCCAACGGCAGCGCCAGCGATATCACGAACAGCAGCGGTCCAAGCAGCGCCACCAGCGGCAGAAGAATAAAGCCGACCAGCAGCAAGAGCAGAAAGGCTGAAATGATCAGCAACGCTACCCACACGATCCCGCCGACAATGACCAGCGCCAACCAGCCAATCGTTCCCACCAACTGGATCGTGAACGCCTGCAACGCATGAAATGCCACAAACTCTGAGCGGTTGCGGAACGCGAAGTAGATCAACAACGGGATAAACATCGTCAGCAGCGCGCCCGATCCGGCAGACCCAATCGCCACCAACGCCGTGAGCAGCGTGCTACCATGCGCCAACGCCGCCCATTTGCGCTCGCTTTTATCGACGCTCACCGGGTTGAACTTACGCTTGAATTTGGACGGCGCGTAGTTGTATTCCGCCGAATCGTCCTCTGGCGG
>JAFGTJ010000203.1 GCA_016934195.1 Anaerolineae bacterium
AGCAGTGCGGCAGTCGCGGAGAGGCGCAGCCGGTCGATATCCTCGTTGATCTGGGTTTCCTTCTCGATGTACAGATCGTGCCGGGGGACGTAGGCTTCCGGCTGGTAGTAGTCATAGTAGCTGACGAAGTATTCCACCGCATTGTTGGGGAAATAGTCTTTGAATTCGGAGTAAAGCTGTGCAGCCAACGTCTTGTTGTGCGCCAGTACCAGGGTGGGGCGCTGAACTTGCGCGATCACATTGGCAATGGTGTAGGTCTTGCCGGTGCCGGTCGCGCCTAACAGGGTTTGGTGGCGCATTCCCTGTTGAACGCCCTGTACCAACTTTTCAATGGCTTGAGGTTGATCGCCGGTAGGCTGATAATCGGACACTAACGTGAAAGGCGGCATGAGTGAATTCCTTTTCGTCTGTGAACGAACGGAAGTTCTGTATTATACCGCAAAACGCGCGTGGGTGTCAGGGTCGAAGCGCGCCCGGATTTGCTTCAACGTAGATCGGGTTGCTGAGAATCCAGGCGCGTTTTTGTTTCTGGTACTCCCGCCACGCTTCGACCCGGTATGCGCCTTCGCTGCGGACCACATGCGTGAGGTTTTCGGTATTGGTGTCCTCTGCGACCACTTCACCATAACGGATGATGCGAATATGCGCCTTCGCCGGGGCCAACGCTTGCAGGGTCACGCCATGTCCCAGGCGAATGGATTCGCCCATCGTGGCCGATGTGTTCTGGCCTTGCGCCGAATAGCGAAAGCCGCGCGTGCTGCCGGGAATGTCGTAACCGATAAATGCGCGTCCCTGGCGCAATGCGTTGTAGAGCAGCCGCCGGTCGGTATCCGTCTCGCCGGTCAGCGGGGAACGGGTCAGGATGTGGGTGTTTACGCAGTTGAACAGGAAATCGTAAGGGAAAATGGTGTGCGAGATCGGGCCGACCTTGAATCGCGTGCCGTGTGCATCGGCCCCACCGATTCCTACTACGCGCCGCCCCATGCTGAGCAGTTGATCCCATAAGGCCAATGTGCGTGGTGATGGCCCGCTCATGGCATCCTCCGGGCAGAAGGCGTAGCGCAGCGCGTTTGGGCGCGTCTGGATATAGTCTTTGAAGCGCGACATGTAATTCCAGATTTCTAGTCCGGTGAAGCCTTCTACATGGCGGTCCAGCCAGGGTAACGCGGGTTCGTGCAGCCATGCGACCGGCTGATCGTCAGGGTGGGCGATAAAACTCATGCCCCCGGCCCGGTCAATGGCTTGAATCAGGTTGCCCAGGTTATAGGAACTCGTTACCATTTCTGCGTGAGTTCCATAGGTCAGCAGGTGATTGCACTGCGGGTGCCGGGTGCGGTCGTGGACTTCTTCGCCGCACAGCAGCAGCACGTAGCCGCGTTCCTCGTCGCCATAATAGCCCTCGATGCCGCTTAACCACAGGTTATGATCGGTGAATACGAGAAAATCCAACCCGGCGCGCAGCGCGTGATCCGCGACCTCACCGTGAAGACCTTCCCCGTCTGAGTACGGGGTGTGGACGTGTAAATTGCCGACGTATTCATATGGAGCCATCGGAGCCTGCTTTCTCGCCTGCCAGAGTGATCGTGTAGTAACTGTGCAGCGATTGTGCCAGTCCAAAGCGTACAGCAGCGGGACGGAAACTGTCAAGCTGTCTGTGGTATACTTGCCTGTATCATGGGTGGGTTGTTAATACTTTGAGGAATTCGGGCAATGAGTGATGAGATATCCGAAACCGGGCATCCCGACCAGACGCGGCGACTACCGCCTGATGAGAATGTGCCTGCTGCTCAGCCGCGTGTATACCGGCAGCCGCCTCCTAACCCTGGTCCGCGCCGCCAGACTCCGCCTCCGGCGCAGCGCCGACCGCGCCCGCAGCCGTCTTCTGTTCAGCAGCCGGTCCGCGCACCTGTGAATTCTGCGCCGCAGCAAGCGCCCGTGCGTCGTGCCTCATCACAGCGACCTGTGCAGCGTCCCTCTGACAGTGGGTTGTACTTGCCCTGGTGGTCCCTGGTGGTGATGGTCGGGATGGTGGGACTGGTCGCGTTTGGGCTGATTTTCACGTTGGGGAAACTGGGCGAACCACAAACGCCCGGCGATCAGCCGCCGCGTATCCAGATGATTACGTCGCAGCCGACGCTGAGCGGGGATTTTGTAGCCGCCCCGGAACAGGGCGAGTCCGGGTTGTGGCCGACCGCGATTCCGCAGGTGCAGCCCTCCGCGACCGTGCCCCTGCCGACTCCGGTGCCGAGTCCGTCCTTGCCGCCCGGTGAGTTTCGGATCGGTGCCCGTGTTCAGGTGGTGGGCGTGGAAGGCAGCGGGTTGAATGTGCGCGCCTCGGCGGGGTACGACGGATCGCCGCGTTTTTTAGCCCACGACGAAGAGGTGTATGTGCTGGTGGACGGTCCGCAGGATGCCGATGGGCTGGAGTGGTGGCGAATCGAAGACCCCAACGACGCGGAGCGGTTTGGGTGGGCAGCACGGAATTATTTAATGATCGTTTTGCCGTAAAATCATTTGTTGAGGTAGAAATGCCAGCAAGCCTATCGGAAGCCGCCGCCCGTGCTGCCGAACTGCACCGGGCGTTACACGAACACAGCTATCGTTACCATGTACTTCACGCGCCCATTATCACTGATGGCGAGTATGATAAGCTGTTTAATGAACTCAAAGCCCTTGAAGCCGATTATCCCGACCTGCTGACGCCGGATTCGCCCACGCAGCGGGTGGGCAGCGATCTCCAGTCGGATATGCCCAAAGTCGAGCATGTGGTCCCGATTTTGAGCCTGGGCAATGCTTATGATGGGGACGATATACGGGCGTGGCGCGAACGCATTGGGCGCTTGCTGCCGGAAAATGTCCGCCTGGAATACGTGGTTGAGCCGAAATTTGACGGCCTGTCGGTGGTGCTGACCTATATTGACGGGGTATTGACTCTGGCGGCTACGCGCGGCAATGGCGAAGTTGGCGACGATGTGACGCCCAATGTGCGGACGATTCGCACTGTCCCGCTGCGGATTCCGGTGGCATCAGGTGGCCCGATTCCCCCGGCCCGGCTGGTGGTGCGCGGCGAAGTGTTGTTCCTGAAGCGTGATTTTGAATCACTCAACCGCCGCATGGCGGACGAGGACCTCCCGCTGTTTGTGAATGCGCGTAACACGGCGTCCGGCGCGTTGAAACAAAAAGACCCGCGTGTGACGGCGCAGCGCCCACTCACCATGTACGGCTATGCGATTATGGATGCCGATGGTGAGGTTCCGGCTACACAATGGGATACGCTGCATTTTTTGCGTAATGTGGGATTCCTGACGGCGGACGAGGCAATCCGGCGCTTTGACGACCTGGAAGACGTCATTGCGTATGCTTTGGCATTTGACGTGCGCCGTCATGATTTGCCGTATGAAATCGATGGGTTGGTAATCAAGGTCAACGATCACGCGACCGCCCTCGATCTGGGGATAGTGGGCAAAGACCCGCGTGGCGCTGTGGCGTATAAGTTTCCGGCGGAGGAAGCTACGACGAGACTGCTGGACGTGGTGGCGAATGTCGGGCGTACCGGAGTGTTGACACCGACCGCCGTGTTAGAACCGGTCTTTGTCAGCGGTGTGACGGTCAGGCAGGCCAGTTTGCATAACTATGACCTGATTGCCCAAAAGGATATCCACATCGGCGATACGGTGATCGTCAAGCGTTCCGGCGAGGTGATTCCCTATGTGGTTGGACCGGTGATCGCCGCGCGCGCCGGGACTGAATGTACTATCACGCCGCCGGAAGTCTGTCCGGTGTGTGAATCGGCGGTAGCCCGTGACGAGGGCGAAGTGGCCTACTACTGCACGAATCCCGCCTGCCCGGAGCGCGTGGCGCGCAATATTGAGTATTTTGTCTCGCGCGGTGCGCTGGATATCGAGGGTTTGGGCGAGCGCGGCGTGCGGCTGCTGCTGGAACAGGGTTTGATTCGGGACGAAGCGGACCTGTTCACACTGACGGCGGACCAATTAATGCCGCTGGAAGGATTTGCCGAAAAGAAGGTCGAGAACTTGTTAAGCAGTATCCAGGCCGCAAAGGATCGCCCGCTGGCGCGGTTGATCGGCGCGTTGGGAATTCGCGGCGTTGGCGTGACGGTCGCGGAACTGCTGGTGCGCCATTATCACACGGTCGAGGCGTTGGCGGTGGCAGCGGTTGAGGAATTAGAGACTATCGCGGGTATGGGGCCGCATACCGCCAGCGCGATTGTCGAGTGGTTTGCGGTTCCCCGTAATCGTGCCTTGATCGAAAAGTTTCGGGCGGCGGGCGTTCGTTTGATTGAGGAGCCGGTCGTTGATGAAACTGCCTCGGATGTGTTGGACGGTCTGACGTTCGTACTGACCGGCACACTGCCCAATCTGCAACGTAATGCCGCCAAAGCGTTGATCGAAAAACACGGCGGGCGCGTGACCGGCAGTGTGAGCAAAAAAACCTCATATGTTGTGGTAGGAGATGAGGCAGGGAGCAAGTTGGAGAAGGCGCAGGAACTCGGTGTGCCGCTGCTTGATGAGGCGGGTTTGTTGGTTTTGATGGGCGAAACAGTAGATGAGTGATCAAGGCGTAGTGGTTATCCGCGCTGGCCGGGAAAAAGCGATCCGGCGGCGGCATCCCTGGGTATTTTCCGGCGCGATAGCCCGTGTGGAAGGCAGTCCGGCAGACGGCGATATCGTGACGGTGCGCGGCGAGTCGGGAGAGTTTCTGGCGCGCGGTTACTGGAACAGCCGATCCTTGATCCGCGTCCGGCTGTTGGCCTGGGATGAGGACGAGGTATGTGATACAGCCTTTTGGGAGCGGCGGCTCAAGCGTGCGATTGATGCGCGCCACGTCGAGAACCGGATTTACCGGCACGGTACCGCGAACGCCTGCCGGTTGGTGAACGCCGAAAGTGACGGGATTCCAGGGCTGGTTGTGGACCGGTACGGCGATTGGCTGGTTATCCAGGCATTGACGTTGGGGATTGATGTGCGCAAGATGATGTTGGCCGACGTGTTAGCGGAACTACTCAACCCGGCTGGTGTGTATGAGCGCAGCGACGTCGATATCCGGCAGAAAGAGGGCTTGCCGTCTCACACCGGATTGTTACGCGGACAGGAGCCGCCCGACCTGATAGAAATCGATGAGAACGGGCGGCGCTTTCTGGTTGATGTCAGGACCGGACACAAAACCGGCTTTTACCTGGATCAGCGCGCGAACCGGGCCACTATCGGCGATTGGTTCCGGTGGGATGAAAAATCCGATCAGCGCGTGGTGCTTAATGCCTTTGCGTATACCGGTGGATTCGCTGTGTATGCGCTGGGTGGATTGGTCCAGCGCGTGATCAACGTGGACAGTTCCGCCGATGCGTTGGCGATGGCGCGGCGTAACATCGCGTTGAATGGGTATGATACGTCCGACGAGGATTTTGTAGAGGGCGATGTATTCCAGGTTTTGCGCGCTTACCGCGACGCCGGGCAGTCCTTTGATATGGTGATTCTCGATCCGCCCAAGTTTGCCCAATCAGCGCGGCAGGTCGAACGCGCGTCCAGGGGATACAAGGACATTAACCTGCTGGCGTTCCGATTGCTCAAACCTGGCGGGGTGCTGGCGACATTTTCCTGTTCTGGCGCGATCAGTGAGGATTTGTTCCAGAAAATTGTGTTTGGCGCGCTGATCGATTCCGGGCGTGATGCGCAGATCATCCAGCGTTTGGGGCAGTCATCCGATCATCCCGTCGCGCTGACATTCCCCGAAGGCGCGTATCTCAAGGGATTGCTCTGCCGGGTCTGGTAGAGAAGGAATTAGAGCAAATCGCGCTGATCTTGTAAGGCCGACAGCCGCTTGATTTTGTCGCTGGTTTCGCGCCAACTGATGCGGCTCAGTCCGGCTTTTTCCCGCAGTTTATCGAGGTCCATGCCGCGCCGGTAGTCGCGGACCATGCTCGTCCACCGCAGGATTTCAAACGACACTTTCTCCTTGACTCCGGCTCCGGTGGCGATGTCGTGCAGGATGTATTCCAGGTTGCGGGCGGTGCAGTCGAAAATAACTTCGGCTGGCTGGTGCTGCGCCAGGTATTCGGCCAGCACGTCGAGCCAATCGGGATCAAGCGCGATTTTGCGTTCCTTGTAGACGTTGTTGGGCCGTTGGTGGCGCACGACCAGCAGCGGCGCGCCTGAATCATCGCGCTGGATGTGCTCTGGTGTCAGCTTCATACACTCGCTTTTTTTGATCCCGGTATCCAGCAGCAGGCGCAGCAGCAGATCGGGGCGGGCGTCGGGCTTGTCGTCCAGTCGCAGCGTGGCGCTATGTGCCAACAGCCGGTCAACTTCCGTGTTGGACAGCACCGGCTGGAGCGGAGCGGCCCCGGATCGTTGCAGCAGTGCTTCCGCTGGATTGAAATCCAGCACGTTTTCACTGGCGAGAAACTGAAAAAACACCTTCAGCGTTGTGACGCGGCGGGCGTAGGATTTCCGGCTGCATGGCACACCGCGCCCACGCTCGATCCATTCCATGAAGCGGTTGAGCTTGGTAGTAGAAAAGTCTTTCAGCTGCATGTTATCGCCGAAGAATTCGCAGGCCAACCCCAGATCGGACTTGAACGCGCTGATGGTGTGCGGGCTGCGCCCTTCCCGGTGTAAATGATCCAGGAATGGCTCGATGGCCGCATCTAGCAAACTGTGGCGGGTGAGGGCGTGTTCGTCGCCGCCGGGGAACATTGGGATTTGTTTAGGAGTCATGGTTGATTGTGAGTGACATGGAAATTCCTATACAATACCTTAAATAATACTATAGCATCCTGGAGCGTCAAGGAGAGAAAAATGGTCACTTATGCTGACAAACCCTGGCTTGCACACTACGATCCCGGCGTTCCACCCAGCCTGGAACCTTATCCACAGCATC
Source organism: Anaerolineae bacterium (assembly GCA_016934195.1). GTDB lineage: Bacteria > Chloroflexota > Anaerolineae > Aggregatilineales > Aggregatilineaceae > JAFGTJ01. The sequence continues at coordinate 6,898 of JAFGTJ010000203.1, forward strand.
CTCTACAGCAATTTTTAATCGATGCTGCGCACGATTATGGTGATATTCCCGCTACCTTGACGTCTACGCACCTGCCGGTGGTGGGTCGGGTAAAACGTACCTGCACGTACCGCGAGATCAATGCCCAGTCTGACGCGCTGGCCGCCGCGTTGGTGGATATGGGACTGCAAAAAGGCGACCGGGTAGCCGTGATTATGCCGAACTGTGTCCAGTTTGTCATCACATTTTACGCGATTTTGAAGGCGGGGGGCGTGGTCGCTGCCGTGAATCCGACCTTTCCGCCCAGGAGGATGCAAGAACAGCTTGCAGATAGCGGCACGACGGTTGCTATCACGCTGTCGCTGTTTTACGATAATTTGAAACAAATTCAGGCCGAAACCGGTATCCGGCA
>JAFGTJ010000204.1 GCA_016934195.1 Anaerolineae bacterium
AAAGCGATTGAGAGGACCCTCAACATGCAGCGAATCACTGGATTGATTATCCTGTTCTGCTTGATTGTTCCGCTGGCACATACCCCGATCCACGCCCAGGACAACGGCACTTTCACGCTGACCGTGATGCACACCAACGACGCGCACGCCACTTATGACCCAGATCGTACCGGCTACGGGGGCGTGGCGCGTCAGGCCACGCTGGTACGCCAGATTCGGGCCGAAAGCGCCCATACGTTGTTAGTAGACAGCGGAGATCGCTTCACCGGGTCGATGTTCCACAGTTTTTACCAGGGCCAGGACAGCGCATTGGTCATGAACGCACTCGGTTATGACGTTATGGTCCTGGGCAGCTACGAATTCACGCATGGGGCCGACGTGCTGGCGAAATTTATTGATCAGTTGGATTTCCCAGCGGTGGTTGCCAACGTGGATTTCAGCGGCTCGGTTCCGTTAGCGGGCAAAGTGCCGCCTTACGTGATCCGTGATTTTGACGGCGAACAGGTTGGCATCATTGGCGTGACGCAAGGCGATTCCCGTATCCGGCCTATCCCCGAACTGGTTTTCGATACCGATTACGTGAACGTGATCCAGGCGGTGGCCGACGATCTGGCCGGTCAGGGCGTAACAAAAATCGTGCTGCTGTCACACCTGGGTTATTTTGCCGATCTCGCAATGGCGCAGCAGCTTACCGGAATTGACGTTATCTCTGGGGGGGACAGCGAAATTTTGCTGAGCAACACGGATGCCGATGCCGAAGGTCCCTATCCGGCGGTGATGCAAAGCGCCAGCGGTGAACCGGTATTGGTGGTGCAGGCCTGGTCGCATAACCGCGTCATGGGGCGGTTGGATATGACCTTCGACGCGGACGGCGTGCTGGTATCCTGGGAAGGTGACGCGCTGCTGCTGACCGAGGATATACCCCAGGACCCCACACTTGCAGCCCTGGTGGAAGAACTGCGCGCGCCGTTGGGCGACTTCCTGTCAGAGAAAATTGGTTCTACCACCACCTACCTGGAAGGCGCGGAGGAAGTCTGCCGTTTCGAGGAATGCAATCTTGGCAACCTGATCACTGACGCGCTGCGCGAAACAACCGGCGCGCAGATCGCAGTCCATAACGGCGGCGGTATCCGTGCCAGCATTGACGTAGGCGAGATCACGGTGGGCCAGGTGTTGGACGTGCTGCCGTTTAACAACACGTTTGTGATTTTTGAGCTATCCGGGGCCGATATCGTGGAGGCGTTGGAAAACAGCGTCTCGCGGGTGGATGCGACCGAAGGCGAGGGGCGTTTTTTGCAGGTATCGGGCCTGCGCTTTTCGTGGGATGGCAGCCAACCCGCCGGACAGCGCATCGTCAGCGTGGAAGTATTGAACGACAGCGGCACTTACGCCGCGCTCGACCCCGACGAAATTTACACCGTTGCCGCCAACGATTTCCTGTATGCCGGTGGGGATGATTACGCGATGTTCGCCGAAAATTCGGCCAATGAGTACGACTTTGGCCGTGTGCTGGACGAGATCGTCCGGGATTATATCGCCGCGAACAGCCCGATCACCATGCCGCCGAACGAAGAACGTATTACGCGGGTAGATCGTTAATCGCATTCTTCCAGGTGATACAACGTGCGTTCCTGGCAGGTCAGCGGACGGACATAGCGGTGCGTGGTGAGCCAGTCGATAAAGCCGTCATTGGAGACAGGCAGTTGCCGTATAATGCCTGTCTCCCCGGCAGCATACACTGTTTGGCCCCCGGCAGCAGGCGAGAGCGCCAGCACATCAGCCGAAAATGCGTCGTAACGGCGCACTTCCTGCCCGCTGGCGAGATCCCATATCCGCACCGTGCGATCCCGCGAGCCGGAGATGGCAAGCCGAGCATCTACGCTGAACGCCACCGCCGTGACCCAGTCAGTATGGCCGCTGGCCTCATCACCAAAGCGCTGGATTATCGTGCCTGTTCCCACATCCCATAGGACTATTTTTTTGTCCTGTGCGCCGGACAGCGCGCGGCGACCATCCGGGCTGAAGGTTACAGCCGTGACGCCGCCGTCATGCCCGTGCAGCGACCGCAGCATTTCCCCGGTTGCCAGATTCCACAGAATCAACGTTTGGTCCTCGGACGCCGACAGCGCGTAAGCTCCGTCAGAACTGATGGCAACCGCGTTAATGACGTTGGTGTGCAGTTTCTCGAAGACGCGCAGCGGATCGCCGCTTGCCACATCCCACAAAATCAGGCTGCGATCCCGTGAGGCGGACAATGCTCGCGTGCCGTCCGGCGTAAAGATAACCGCGTTTACTTCGTTGGAATGGCCCGCAAAACGACGCAGCATGTCCCCTGTCTCAAGGTCCCACAGGATCAGCGTGTGGTCGGCGGACGCGGTGAGGGCTTGCGTCCCGTCCGGGCTGACGGCCACCGCATTAACCGGCCCATCATGCCCACTCAGAGCAAACTGGCGTGCTTCGGCGGTGGAATCATGCGGCCAAATCGCCAACAGGCCGGTATCCAGAATGGCGAGCGTGCGATCCGGGCTGAATGCCACTGCGTCAAACCGGGCGTCTGCCACGGCCCAGTGGTCGAATTCAATGTCAAACTCCACAGCCCAAACGCGCAGCGTGCTGTCCGCCGCCGCCGAGATAATTGTGCGCCCATCAGGACTGACCGCTACCCCGGTGATCGAGCGAGAATGTCCCCGGTAAACCCGCACCGGCTGCCCCAGAAACAGGTCCCATAGAATCAGGCTGTTGTCCGACGATGCGCCCGCGAAGGGATTCCCCGCGCCGGAGACTGCCCACCGTCCACCAGGACCAAACGCTACCGCCGTGACCCGCTCGGTGTGGCCGATCAGCCGGTTGACGATGGTGAGTGACTGGACATCCCACAGTACCAATGTTTTATCTGCCGACGCGGAGAGAATTTGCCGTCCATTGGGACTGAAGGCCGCGCTCGTAATCACGTCCTCGTGCCCTTCCAACCGCCCCAAAATGCCGCCGCTCGCCACATCCCACAGTATCAGTGTTTTGTCGGCGGAACCGGATAACACCGTCTGTCCATCAGGACTGAAGGCCACGCAGGTAACGCGGCTTTCGTGACCGGTTTCTCCGGCTCCATACTGCCGGATTGCTTCGCCAGAGTCCAGGTCCCATAAAATCAGGGTTTGGTCACGCGAACCGGAGATCACCCGCCGTTCGTCAGGGCTGACGGCTACCGCGAATACGTCATCAGCGTGGCCGGTCAGCGTATACAACGCCTCGCCCGATTCCAGGTCCCATACGATCACAGCGGCATCGTCCGCGCCGGAAATCGCCCGCGTGCCATCCGGCGTGACCGCGATGCTGCGCACCTGGTCGGTATGCCCGGTGAGTATTTGCACCATCTCGCCGCTGGTCAGGTCCCAGACGAGCAGCAGCCCATCATCGCCGCCCGATATGGCGTGCGTTCCGTCCGGTATCATGGCAACTGTCCCCACACTGCCCGTATGTCCTTCCAGCAGCCGGATCGCGGCAGTGGGAGCCAACTCGCTCAATACGCTCTGTACCTGGACCGGCGGATCGGGGATGCGGTTCGCTTCCAGGGCCAGGGCCAGCGCGGTATCGATCTCGTGGTTTTCAAAGGCGCGGCTCGCATCTTCGGCCAACGCCAATGACTGAATCTCGTCGGCGCGTTGTTGTGCTACCGCTGCCGCTGTTGCTGCCGACTCCGCCTCGGTCTGCGCCAATGCTGCGTTATATTGGGCCGCATCGCGGGCGCTGCGCGCTTCTTCACGTTGATCGAACGCCAAAAGCGACAGCACCAGCGCCACGATCATCGCCACGAACATCATGGCCGACAGCCTGCGCTGGAACCGGCGGGCGCGGGCTTCCAATGCGGCCAGACGTTCCTGCCGGGCCTGTTCCTGGGCCTGCTGTTTTTCCCGTATGTCGATACTGGCCGCCATGTAGTCGCGCTCGTGTTCGGTCAGGGCCAGGTTGGTCTGAGCGGACCAGAATTCAAACTGCTGCAACTGCACGCCGCGCAGTAAGTAGCTGGGGTCTTGATCCGCATTTCGCCACGCCGCGACATGGCCCGCCAGCCGTCGCTGCTGCCGCATGTCCTCGCGGGAAGCATTCAGCCAATCACGCAGCCGCCCCCATTCGCGGATCAGGGCTTCGTGTGCAACTTCGACGGTTGGTTCGCGCGTGGCCGGAACATGATCGAAACTCAATAAGCGATGCCTGCCGAAAATATCAAGCACATCTTGCAATACATCCTGATCGGGCACAATCGATACCAGTTCAGCATGGCGGGTCCGGCGGCGGACATCCTCGGAGCCTTCGCCCAGCGTCACCAACCGCAGGAAAACCTGCTGCGCGACATCCTGCTGAACGGGGAACAATCCTTCATAAACGCGCTCGGCGCGGCGGGCTAATGCCCCGGTTGCCCGGTTGATAGCCTCGTAGCCTTCCATTGTCATCACGCGACCCTGACGACGCTCAAATACCTCGGTCAAGGCGTATTGCAGAAGCGGCAGCGCGCCCGGTTCTTTCCGCACGTCGGCCACAATCGCCGCGATCAGGTTCGGTTCCACCTGGGCACCCGCCCGCCGCGCCGGTTCGACAATCGCCTGCTCCAACTCGGCGGTCGTCAGCGGGAGCACGACACACGTCCGCGCTCGCACCAACGCGCCAAAATCCTCATACAGCAGCGGGCGATCATAAAAATCAGCGCGCAGAGTAATGATCACGCGCACCCGGCTTTCTGGCGCGGTGACAGCGGTATGCAGCAGGGCCAAAAACTGCGCGCGCTGCGCTTCGTCATGTACCGCTGTAAAGGTTTCCTCAAACTGATCGATCACCAGCAGCACATCGCCGTCGGTATCTTCCAGCACGCGCTCGGTAGCAGATACCAGCCCGCGATGATGGGCGGCCAACTGCTCCCGCAAATTGTCAATCGGGCGGCGCGCCACGCTGAGCAGCGCGGTTTCCAATTCGGTCAGAAGATCAGGGCCGGGGAGCATATTGACTACAAACCAGCGTTCGGAACCGGGCACCACGCCGTCCCGCAGTGCCGGGATCAGGCCCGCCTTTACCAGACTGGATTTTCCGCTCCCGCTGGGACCTACTACCGCCAGAAAGCGCGTGAACCCGTCAGTCTCCGACAGGCTGGCGATTAACTGATCTACCAGACTTTCGCGCCCAAAGAAGTCGGCGGAATCGGCTTCCTCAAAGGCGCGCAGCCCTTTATACGGGTTCTCGATCAACGAGTCGGTTGCTAACGGCGCGGTAACTATGTGTTCGCCCAAAAGCGCCTGACGAAAATCACGTGCCAGAACCAGCATGTCCGGGTAGCGCTCGCGGGCGTTTTTGGCCGTCGCTTTCTGGATCACGTAATCCACCGCTTCTGGCAGGTCCGGGCGATGAACGGTTACAGACGGCAGCGGCGTCATCAGGTGCCGGGCGATCAGTTCGGAAATGGTCAGATCGTCAAATGGGTGTATTCCCGTCAGCATTTCGTAGATCACGACCCCCAGCGCGTACATATCCGACTGGGGCGTCAACGGCTCGCTGGTCAACTGCTCCGGCGACATATAGGCCGGAGAGCCGGTCACGCTGTCTTCGTCATCCTGGCGGCTGCCCGCGATCACTTTCGCCAGCCCAAAATCGGTCAGGTAAGCGTTGCCGTTCGAGTCCAGCAAAATATTATCGGGTTTAATGTCCCGGTGAACGACGCCTTGCCGGTGCGACAGTGCCAGCGCTGACGTGATCTGGTCCACCAACTGCACCGTATCATGCAAGGGCAAGGAGCCTCGTGATTCCAGCACTGCCCGCAGGTTGTTGGGCAGCAGGCGCATTACCAGATAGGCGCAGTCCGGTTCGCGCCAGTAATCAAACAGGGGCACGATATGGGGATGTTCCAAACGGGCAACGAGTTGGGCTTCGGCTTCAAAACGGCGAATAAAATCGGGATCGTTGGCATAATTAGGCAAAATTACCTTGATGGCAACTTCACGATCCACCGATGTCTGGCAAGCCCAATACACCGCCCCAAAGTTACCGGCCCCAATACGCTCGCCAATTTCATAACCCTTCAGGACCTGTCCACTCAGGTCATCCATCCAGGTCGCCCCCTTCACTATTTTACCTACATCGTTATTTTACGCTTTTTCCCCAATTTCCTACCAGTCAGAGTTGAATAAATCTCATAAAAGATTGATATTTATCTAAGAAATTCCTCGTCAAAAAACACAAATATATTGACGAATCCTGGTGGGCGTGCTAATCTGTGGTCCAGATTGGATCCAAATTGAGTGATTTATACTATGTTTGCCTGCAATTCCCTGTGCACAACTACCACTACTACCATGCCCCTGATCATGACGACCGGATGCTGTAATGCGCCGGTTGCTTCAGCATACGGGTAAGGTGGTAGACATTCCACCAGGAATATCCAAAGCGTGAAGCGAACCGGCCTCACGCTTTTTGTTTTGTTCCAGGCTATTCTGTTTCGGATATTGTGTTTTGGAGGAAACGGTGTCAACTTCACGTCGCATTCCTGTAATTGTGTTAGGGATAGGCAATATCGGACGCGCCTTCCTGACTCAACTAACTCGCGCCCGTTCCACCTTATCCACCCGTTATGGCGTGGATTTGGTTCCCGTTATCCTGGCCGACGTTGGGGGCGCGATTATCAACCCGGCGGGCCTATCCGACTCGGTGCTCGAAGCGGCTGTATCAGCCCAAATTAACTGGCAGTCGTTGGCCGGGCAGCCCAACGCGCAGCCTGACCTCACCGGCCTGGACCTGATCAGGTACGCTGCCGAACACGGCATCGAGCACGCGGTGGTCGTGGATGTAACGGCCAGCGAGGGGATGACGCCAGCCCTGCTCCAGGCTTTGCAGCAGGGCTATGGTGTGGTGTTAGCAAACAAACGCCCGTTGGCCGGTCCCTGGGCCAATGCGCAGACATTTTTCCACCATACCCGCGTGCGCTTTGAAGCGACCGTTGGCGCGGGCCTGCCCGTAAACACTACGCTCCGTTATTTGGTCGATACCGGCGACGTGGTACACCGCATCCAGGGCGCGCTGAGCGGCACATTAGGCTACCTGTGCAGCAGCCTGGAAGATGGCGAAATTTTCTCTTCGATTGTGAACACCGCCCGCGCCAAAGGCTACACCGAACCCGATCCCCGCGAGGACCTGAGCGGCATTGACGTAGCGCGCAAGGCCCTGATCATGGCGCGGCTGGCCGGGTGGGAACTGGATATGGATGCGCTGCGCGTCGATCCGCTCTATCCCGACGCCATGCGAGACCTGAGCGTAGACGAGTTCATGGCCCAACTGCCCCAACTGGACTCGGATTTCGCCGCCTATATGGGCGCAACGAGCGGCGTCCCACGTTACATGGCCGAGATTGACGCTAATGGCGGCACCGTATCGCTCAAAATGGTCAGCCAGCAGCTTGCTGCCCAACTGCGCGGCACAGTGAATCAGGTAACATTCTGGACCAAACGCTACACTGATCTGCCGCTCAGCCTGTTAGGACCGGGCGCGGGAATGGAAGTTACCGCCGCCGCCGTCTTGCAAGACTGTCTATCGCTGGCCCAAACCACGAATTAACAAGGGGGTGCGTTGTGTCAACTATTACGATGAAATTCGGCGGCACCTCGGTCGGCAGCACGGATGCTATCGCGCAGGTGGCCGCTATCGTGCAGGCAACCATTAACGAAGGAAACCGGGTCCTGGTGGTATCCTCCGCCATGAGCGGCGTAACCGA
>JAFGTJ010000205.1 GCA_016934195.1 Anaerolineae bacterium
CCAGTCTGATCAGGTCGCCAGGATGGAGCGCGACCAGATACCGGAATACCTCGCCGTTGGTGTTGTGGTGGCCGTTGAGCACCAGATTTCCAGATTCACCCAACCGGGCCGAGTCCTGGTGCCAGCCCGCCGCCCCATTATCCGGCACATTCCACTGGCTGTAGATGACCCCCTCAAGGGTAACGGTGTGCTGTCCCACCGGGATCACCGGCACATCTAACCCAATGGCATCGATCACGAGGCGTTCCGGCACGACCGGGACCGGCGAGGGCCAGGGCGTGTACGTGGGCGTCTGCATCGGCGTAAACGTGATGGTTAATGTCGTGGTTGGTGTGCGGGACGGCGGCGATTCTGTCACTGGTTCCGCTGTACCAACCGTACCGGTCGGGTTCACCGGGCCAGGGCGAGGTGTAGAAGTGTGTGTCAGGGTTCGCGTTGGCGTATTAGTTAGCGTGCCGGTTGGAGTACCTGTCACCGTCGCGGTGTAGATCGGACTGCGCGCGGCGGTTAGTATTTGACTCGGCGTAATCGTGGCGCGGGATACAGTGGCACGAAATACGGTGGCACGAAATACAGTGATGCGGGATGCAGGCGTGGGAGTCAGGGTGGTCCGTTCGCTGACGGGCAGGATCACCAGTCCGACAGGATCGTCAGGCAGCGCGGGCGGGATTACAGGCGTACCCAGTAAACCGGGTGTTGGCGTCAGGACCGGGACGTTGGTATGGCCCGGCGGCACAATCACCGCCTTGTCCGGTTCCAGCAGCCGCCAACCCAGTAGCGCGATTCCCCCGCCGAGGCATAACAACCCCAACGCGGCAACTACTATACCCGCCGCCAGCCCGCGCCGTGACTCATACATGCCCGTTCTGTAAAATGGCGGATAGCACCGCGCCGGTATCGGCCAATGTATCAAACAGATGTGTCGGTTGGTGGCTGCGCAGCGCATCGACGCTGAACGGCCCGGTAGCGACGGCCAGCGTGCGCGCCTGGATGCTTTCGGCGCAGGTAATGTCGTTTGGTGTATCGCCGATGATTACGATCCGTTCCGGGGCAAAAGTTCCGCCGCTGTGAGTTTGTGCGCGTTCCAGGGCCAGCGGCGGCAGCATAGAGCGCTTCCACCCCTCAGACCCAAACGCACCAACTTTGAAATCACCCGGATCGTACCCGGCCTGACGCAGCTTGATCGGAACCAGTCCGGCCATGTTGCCGGTAACGATACCGATTACTACTGCCGGATTCTCGCACAGCGCGGCTACTACTTCCGGGGCACCGGCACAGGGCCGGACCGGAAAATCAGCAATGATCGCGGCCAGGTGATGAGCCACAACCTGGTTAAAAATGTCCAACCGCTGTTGAATATGCTCACCGCTGATGTTCGCGGGGATCAGCGCTTCGAGCAATATCTGCCAATCGGTTTTTCCGGCAAAGTTCACGTCATCCAGAATGCCAATCGTGCCGAAAACTTCCAGGGTTGCCAGCCGGGACGCGGCTCGCCCGCACCCGCCAGAATGTAACAGGGTGCCGTCGATGTCAAACAGTACGAGGTGCTTATGTGGCATAGTATCTTCCTGTTGTTGTGTCCTTGTGCCCATTATAACGCGCTCGCCGGGGGGATGCTGCCTACCAGTGACATTTGACATTAGCTGGTGGACATTTCACACTACTGAGACGCTGCTAAACCGTCTAGACTGGTGTCGCATAGTTGCGATAAATCCGTTCATTGTTTGCCGCGAACGCTAATTTCCGAACGTCTTCCACGCTTGTGATCGTGTTTAGGAGGAATGAATGTCTACACGCAAGATAGTGACGACTGATGGCAATACCGCCGCCGCGCAGGTTGCACACGCGCTCAACGAGGTCATTGCCATCTACCCGATTACTCCCTCATCTGGCATGGGGGAAACTGCCGACGAAATGTCGGCGGCGGGGGAAACCAATCTGTGGGGAACCATCCCGGACGTGACCGAAATGCAGTCCGAGGGTGGCGCAGCGGGCGCGATTCACGGGGCGCTGACGGCGGGTGCGCTGGCGACGACCTTCACGGCGTCCCAGGGCTTGCTGTTGATGATCCCGAATATGTATAAGATCGCGGGGGAACTGACCCCGACGTGTTTCCATGTGGCGGCGCGTTCGGTGGCAGCGCAGGCGCTCTCGATTTTCGGTGATCACTCGGACATCGCGGCAGCGCGCGCGACCGGCTTTGGGTTCCTCGGCTCCGGCAGCATTCAGGAAGTGCATGATTTCGCCCTGATCGGGACGGCTGCTGCGCTCGAATCGCGGGTGCCGTTTGTGCATTTCTTTGATGGGTTCCGCTCTTCGCATGAAATTCAGAAAATCGAAGAGATGACCAAAGACGATATGCGCGCCGTGATCAGCGAAGAGGCCGTGATTGCGCACCGGCTGCGCGGGATGACGCCGGACCGCCCGGTGCTGCGCGGTACGGCGCAAAACCCGGATGTGTTCTTCCAGGCGCGCGAAGGCGTGAACAAGTATTACAACGCCGCGCCCGGTATCGTCCAGGCCGTAATGGACCGCTTCGCCCAGGTCGTAGGTCGCCAGTATCACCTGTTTGATTACTTCGGCGCTCCCGATGCCGAGCGCGTGATCGTGCTGATGGGGTCGGGTGGAGAAACGGCCCACGAAGCGGTAAACTACCTGGCTGCGCAGGGCGAAAAAGTCGGTGTGGTCAAGGTCCGCCTGTTCCGCCCGTTCGATAGCAAAGCGCTGGTCGCCGCTATCCCCGCTACGGCGAAGGCGATTGCCGTGCTCGACCGCACCAAAGAACCGGGCGCAGCCGGTGAGCCGCTCTACCAGGACGTGCTGACCGCCTATGCCGAAGCGCTGGGCGATGACACGGTGGCGCAGATGCCGATGGTCCTCGGCGGGCGTTATGGCCTCAGCTCGAAGGAATTCACCCCGGCGATGGTCAAGGCGGTATTCGACAACCTGAGCGCCAGCCAGCCCAAGAATCATTTCACCGTCGGCATCATCGACGACGAAACCTTCACCAGCCTGGACTGGGACCCCGATTTCTCGACCGAAGGCGACGACGTACACCGTATGATGTTCTGGGGTCTGGGCGCGGACGGCACGGTCGGCGCAAACAAGAACTCGATCAAGATCATCGGTAAAGCAACCGACAACTATGCGCAGGGCTTCTTTGTGTACGACTCCAAGAAGTCGGGCGCGCGCACGATTTCGCACCTGCGCTTCAGCAAGAATCCGATCCGCAGCACCTACCTGATTTCCCAGGCCGGTTTTGTGGCGTGCCATAACTTCGGTTTCCTGGAACGCTACGACATGCTCAGCACGTTGAAGCAGGGCGGCATTTTCCTGCTCAACAGCCCCTACTCGGCGGACGAAGTATGGGATCACATACCGCATGAGGTCCAGCAGCAGTTGATCGACAAGCAGGCCCAGTTCTACGTGATCGATGGGACCGAAATCGCCCGGTCGGTGGGCCTCGGTGGACGCATCAACATCATCATGCAGGCCGCGTTCTTCCGCATTTCCGGCGTACTGCCCGAAGAACAGGCGATGGAGATGATCCAGGCAGCAGTCGAAGACACCTACGGGATCAAGGGTGGCTCGATTGTTGAAATGAACGTCAAGGCCGCCGAAATCGCGGTGGGCCGTATCGAGAGAGTAGACTATCCGCAGACCGCCACCAGCGAACTGACACTGCCCGCGCCGGTCCCGGCCCATGCACCGGAATTCGTGCAGGACGTGACGGCGGAAATCATCGCCGGGCGCGGCGACCTGCTGCCGGTGTCGGCGTTGCCGGATGACGGCACCTACCCCACCGCCACCACCCAGTACGAAAAACGCAACGTGGGCATCGAAATCCCGGTCTGGGACCCCGAAGCCTGCATCCAATGCAACCAGTGCGCGTTTGTGTGCCCGCACGCCACCATCCGTATGAAGGTCTACGATGCGAGCTACGCCAACGGCAGTTCGCCCGCGACCTTCCAGTCGATGGAAGCAAAGGGCCGTGACTGGAAGGGCATGAAGTACACGATCCAGGTTGCGCCGGAAGATTGCACCGGCTGCGGCGTGTGCGTGGATACCTGCCCGGCCTACGCGAAGGACGCGGACGGCAACAAGACCGAACGCAAAGCTATCAACATGGCCCCGCTCACCGAAGAAATGCGTCAGAACGAGGTCGCCAACTGGGATTACTTCCTGTCGCTGCCGGAAACCGACCCTGCGACCTTCAATTCCTTCACGGTCAAAGGATCGCAGTTCCTGCGCCCGCTCTTCGAGTTCTCCGGCGCGTGCGCGGGCTGCGGCGAAACGCCCTACATCAAGCTGATGTCGCAGCTTTACGGCGACCGGGCCATCATCGCCAACGCGACGGGCTGTTCATCGATCTACGGCGGCAACCTGCCCACCACGCCTTACGCCACTCGTGACGACGGGCGCGGCCCCACCTGGTCGAACTCGCTGTTCGAGGACGCGGCGGAATTCGGTATGGGAATGTGCCTGACGGTCAATAAGCTGACCGGTTACGCCCACGAACTGCTGGCCGACCTGATCGCGCACATGCCCGATAATGCCCTGCTCATGGCGATCCGCGATGCGGACCAGTCCACGCAGGAAGGCATCGAAGCGCAGCGCGCGCGCGTGGCCGATCTGAAGGCGATGCTGGCGCAGGATGGCAGCGCCGCTGCCCGGCAGTTCGAGACGGTGGCCGACTACCTCGTCAAAAAATCCGTGTGGATTTTCGGCGGCGACGGCTGGGGCTACGATATCGGCTACGGCGGCCTGGATCACGTCCTGGCATCGGGGCGCAATCTCAACGTGCTGCTGCTGGATACCGGCGTGTACTCCAATACCGGCGGCCAGATGTCGAAAGCCACCCCGCGCGGCGCGGTTGCCAAGTTCGCGGCGGCGGGTAAATCCATGCCCAAGAAAGACCTGGGTATGATTGCCATGACTTACGGCAATATCTACGTGGCCCAGATCGCCATGTTCGCCAACATGAACCAGACCATCAAAGCCTTTGCCGAAGCCGAAGCCTACGATGGGCCGTCGCTCATCATTGCCTACAGCCAGTGCATCGCGCACGGGTACAATCTGGTGCGTGGGCGCGAGGTTCAGGAAAACGCGGTGAACTCCGGTTTCTGGCCGCTGTTCCGCTTCAACCCGGACAACGTGAGCAAGGGCAAACAACCACTGATGCTGGACTCGAAGGCTCCGTCGATGGACGTGGAAGAGTTCATGTACAAGCAGAACCGCTTCCGCATTCTGCGTAATTCGGACCCGGATCGCGCGGCGGCATTGCTGGAAGCGCACCGTACCGATGTGGCGACCCGCTGGAAAATGTACGAGCAGTGGGCACAGTTTGACATCTAGTACACGCTGACGGAAATTTGTTATCGGTGTTAAGGGGCAATTCATGAATTGCCCCTACCGGGCGTTGCAAGCAGCGCCCCTACACCACTCTGTGAACGCATAAACGCCCTGGCCGTCACATAGTCAGGGCGTTTTGTTTTGATGGGTGATACAGTCGGGACGTATAGCTTACGCCCCTGGATCAGACAGGTCCGGTTAGCCGCGATAGCCGTTTAGCACTTCGACCAGTTCCGGCACACTGACCGGCTTGACCAGATACAGGTTGCCACCGATCTCGCGGCAGCGCGATACATAATCGGGCAGGTCGTAGGCCGTGATCATGATCACGGGCGTTGTAACCCCATTCTGGCGAAGGATATCGGCAAAATCCAAGCCATTGAGATCGCCCGGCAGGTGAATGTCCACCAGGAACAAATCGGCTTCCCATACCATCTCGCTGTTCAGGGCGCTTTCGGCATCGGTGAACGTGATCAGGTAATCGCCAGTCGAGTGTGTGACCCGTTCCAGCAAGAGAATATTGGTGGGGTCATCTTCAACGTAGATGATATTCATAACAACTCCGCCCAGGAACTCGAATACATGTGTGAGACGTATCTTAACATTGCGTTCACATTAGCGCAAGGTTAATGACATTTAACATTATATGCGATTTGGGCGGCATTAGCTATAGCCAGTCCGCAGGTTAGATTAATCATACCACCTGCGGACTGGTTTGGAGTAGGGTCTAGACGCCGCGATGAGCGACTACATACCAGTTAGTCGGCATCCGTGATGGTGAACAACGTGCCCGCGCCGCGCCCGAAGACCTCCGGGAAATAGAAGGCGTAGGCGTGGCTCGGCATGGTCTGGAATTCACCGGGAATGCTGGCGCGTACCTGGTACGTGTAGACATATGTGCCATCCGGCAGGAAGTCGGCGTACAGGTTGACCTGTTCGTCGCGCATCTCGGTATGGTCGAACAACCACCAGCCCCAGTACCAGTACGGGTTGTAGGCCGGGCTGATCTGCGGCCCGGTCACGGTCTGGCTGGTGGTCAGCAGCGACGTGTCGATTGGTTCGGTCCCGGCGGGGATCGGGTCTTCCAGCACAAAGTAGTAGATGTCCTGCGGCAGCGTCATCGTGACGCGCACCGTGATCACATCGCCCACCTGGGCCTGCGCGACCGGATTCCCGTCGATGTAGTATTCGCGCTGAACAGTTACACCCCGGCTGATCGGTTTAGCTTCGGATGCCCACAGCCGCAGTTTGAGGTGAGCGGTATAATACAGCACACCGTCGCCCTCGCCACGAATGACCGTCAGGCGGTTCACTTCGTCAAGCAGCAGGTCCTTGACTTCCACGCTCAGCACACGCCCATCGCGCACAGTATCCGGCGTGACCGTGCCTTCGGTCAGACCTTCGCCGTTGAGCGCCAGCGCGTAGTCGTAATTCCCATTCAACTCGCCCGTTGATACCATCCAGTCGGTGAGCGCCATAACTGCCCAGGCGGTTTCCTGAGTGGTTTCCCAGTGATCGCCCTGGCGCGCAACCATCAGCCAGCGCACCACGTTCGGCAGGATTTCCAGGTCCGGCTGAACGCGGGTGAGCGCCGTCAGCGCGAGCGCCGTCGTGCGCGTATCGCTGCTCCAGTTCCACCAGTCCCGGCCATCTTCCTCCCAGTGCGCGCCCGTCGCGGACAGGATCGCGCCGGTTTGCAGGTCACTGACTAACTGCGCCACTGCCGGATCCGCCGGATCGAACTGGTGGTAGGCCATCAGCAGGAACGCGCGCGACCAATAGTCCATTTCCAGACGATGATCGAGCAGGGCATCCAGTTCGGCCTTTGTGGTCTGCCCGGCGCGGGCGAACACGTACAGGTAAAATGACTGCCGGTTCAAGCGCCATTTGACCGTATCAATGGTGGGCCGGATCACGTCGGACCGCACGAAATTAATCGCCCGGTCGATCATGCCCTGGTCCACCATGTACCCGGTGGTCTGCGCTTCGACCAATCCCAGGACGGCGTAGGCGGTGATGTACGGATTGCTCTCCATGTGGCCGAACCAACCCCACCCACCATCGGGATTCTGTTCCCTGGCGAGCCGGTCCAGCGCATACGTCAGCACGGCATCCAGGCTGGCCTTCAGCTTGGGATCGTCCAGTCCCAGGTCGCGCAGCGCGCGGTAAGTGATGACGTTGGGCAAAAAGCGGCTGATGGTCTGCTCGATGCACTGGTGCTTGAAGTTACGCAGATAATCGAGCGCGTCCACCGTCGTCACCGCCAGCGATGGATCGAGGTGGATGGTCAGCTCACCCTGATCCACGTCCAGACGCGGCGGCAGGCTGATCGCTTCGGTGCGCGCGCCTTCCGTGCGCAGAATACCGCCCGTCCCGACCGTATCCGGCGCGGTGTAGCGGTAAACCGGGATCGTGCCGTCCGGCCCGGTCGCCAGCGTGGGTTTGCTGGCGTCGGCATAGCCAGCCGCGCCGACGGCGTAAAACGTCAGGTCCACGTATGGCACGTCATCAACCGTGACCACCCATTCCACGCGGGCGCGGCTGGCCGGTTCGATGGTGACGGACTGGGTGACGTCGCTCTCGAAGGTAATGCCGGTGGCTTGCAGCGTCGCCTCGACCGTTTGCGCCGCGTTGGTATTATTGTTGATGACCGAAGCCAGCGTCACGCGGTCACCGACCACAAAGAAACGCGGCGCGACCGGGCGCGTCAGCAGCGGAAGCGTGCTCACGACGTCCAGTTCGGACTGACCGACGCGGGTATCCTGCGTCAGGCCGCGCGCGTCCACATGCCATGTCGTCAGGTTGTCCGGCAGCGTGATTTCGACCGAACCCTGCCCGGTGGCATCCGTGACGATTTGGGGTGCCCATAACGGCGTTTGCTGGAAATCCTCGCGGACGGTGATTCCCGACAGATCATCCCCGCCGCCGGTTGGCGACAGCGCGCCAACAGTCGAGGTTGGCATGGGGACCGCCCCATCAGCGGCAAACGCCATTTCCTCTTCGGCGGCGGCTTCGCGCATATTCTGCTCTTTGATCAGGTCATCCACGCGGGTATCGAGCAGCACATCAAGCGCGGTTCCAGTCTGGACGTAGTTGGGCTGCGAGCGGTAGAACGTTCCTTCCAGGCTGCCGCTGTTGGGCGGAGCCAGGGACAGAATCGCCAGGTCGGTAACGTGTAATCCCACTTCGGCGCTGACCGGCTCGCCGCGCGAGTCAACGGTTTTCACGTCGAAGGTGACGGTATCGCCCGGTTGGGCCAGCGTCGCCGACGGTGTGACCGTGACCTGAATACGCTGGTTGACCGGCTCTACTTGCAGCGCGATCCGGCCCATGCGATACGCCGGATTGAGACTTTCCTCGTCGGTGCCTTTCATCAACGTGGCGGTCACATGGATGGTCGGAACGTGCGCCTCGGTGATCGGTAGTTTGTAGACCAGCGTGGAACCTTCCACTCGGAAGACTTCGTACTGCTCGATCCCGGCGCGTTCCGCCGTCATCAGCACGTAGGACACGCCCGTAAACGGCACCGGCACCAGGACTTCCGCCGTATCGCCCGGTTGGTAGGAGTCTTTGTCCGCGATTAGTTCGATATTGTTGCTCGGTCGCCCCCACCAGACCGGCCTTCTGCCCGTGACCCACAAACGCAGCGTGCTGCTGTTGACGCGCTCGCGGGCATCGCGGGTCACAGCACGTATCCGGTAAATGCCGGATTGGGACGGCGTAAAGGTGTAGGTCGCGGTCCCGTCGCTGCCGGTGATGGCCTGCCCGGTTTCGACCTCAATTTCTTCGACCGTCCAGTCGTAGCGCCCGTATTCGCCCTCAAGCTCCACCCGGCTCCAGCGGACTTCCACCACGCTCAGGTCAATTTTCTGCCCGGCTACCGGCTCACTCTGCGGCGTGACGGCAATCAAGCCGATTTCGAGCGGTTCATTCTCGCGCCCGAAGTAACGGTCGGTGCGCATCCCAACATACACGTCCGCCGGGTGCGCCAGCACCGAGGTCCGCCCGCTGATATACTGGTTGCTCTCATCACGGACGGTGCCCTCAAACGTGATGCGGATCGGGCGGATCACGGGCGCTTGGGTGCTGGATGCTTCCACGATCACCTGCCCGTTGGCGTCAGTGATTTCTTCTCCGCTGCCCACATTCATGCCGCCGTAATACTGCTGGGTATCGTCGGTGAACGTGTAGCGGCCCGGCCCGGTATAGCTGAACCAGGCCATATCACCGTAGGCGTACCAGGACAGGTCGGCATTACTGACCGGCCCGCCGAAGTAGTACGACGCGCTGACAACGGCCCGCAGCGGATCGCCCTGGATGATCTCGGCGTAATCGGTCGTGACCTCGACCTTGTACTCCGGCACGCGGAATTCGGCGACGGTGAAACTCACCTGCGCGTCACCCCCATACCGGTAATTGACCGAAATCGTGCCCTGGCCGAGTTCCACGTCGTCCGGCAGGTCGATCTGGCCGTTGAACGTGCCAAACTCGGTCAGCGGCACGTCCTCATCAAACAGGAGCTTGCTGCCCCAGTTCACGTCTATCGTGACATGAACCGTCTCGACGGTTGGCACACGGTAATCCATGTCTTCCCGGTCGCGCAGCACGCCCCGGAAGTAGACCGTCTGGCCGGGCCGGTAAATCGGGCGGTCGGTATACACGTAGCCGGTGACGCTGGGCAATTCAGGTTCGCCCCACGAATACCACACGCCGTAAGCGCCGTTCCCCTCGGCCACCGCGTACACAAACTCGTCGCCGCTGGTAGCGGAACGATCCACCGGGGTACGGAAAATGCCGTCTTCGTCAGTTTCCCCTACGGCGAACAATTCACCGCTGTGCTGGTACAGGCCGACCGACACGCCCGCCACCGGCTCCCCGCTGGCAATATCCGTAACCCAGACCAGCATATCGTCGGGACTGCGTTTCACGGTCACATTAGCCGTGACTACGCCCAGCGCCAGCGTTTGCGGGCGGTCGTAGTTGGGAACGCGCGCTTCCAGGAAGTACACACCCGGCACAAGCTGGCCGCCCTGTTCCGAAGCGAGCAGCACTTCCGCCGCGCCGGATTGCAGCGGCCCGGCCTCAAGGTCCTGGCCCCAGGCGCGAACCAGACTCGCCCGCTGCGTGATCGCCGGTGTTTCGTCGTAGCCCCAGCCCTGGGTCACGCGCCCGATGTTTTCCGTCTGCAAGCGGTACAACATAAAGGCGACGGTCGGTTTGCCGGTGACGCCCATCGCCACGCGGGTATTTTCCCGGTAGGCGTTGGTGATCATGAACTGCTGCGAAGCGGGTAAATAAGCGCTCGGCTCGATCTTCCCGGTGCTGAAGGTGAAGGTATAGTCGGTTTCGATGGCGTTGCCGTAAATGTCTTCCGCGCCGCGCTTAAACCGGATGGTATAGGTAGTTTCCGGTTGGGTGGAAAAACGCATTCCCAACCCGGTTGATCCCTGTGTTACAGGTTCCCAGGCCACACCTTCCGGGCTGACGATCTCGGCTTTGCCCTCAAACGTGGCGGTGTTCATGGCCGACTTGAAGTAGATCATCACCCCGCCGCCGGGCCGCACGTCGCGCTCGCCATTTTGCGGATTGGTGCTGCTGATGCCGGGATAGGGCACGGTCGAGAAGTTGTAGGTAATACCTTCTTGTAACGTGGCTTCACCGGCTGCGCCGCGTGCGGTGGGGGCGATGGTGAGCGTATAGTCCGACTCGATTTGCAACTGTGCATCCGGCCTGAACGTCATGAACTGGTCCCGGTCGGACCACTCAAACCGGCCCGCCACGCGCTCCCCGCCATGCAGCAGCATCAGGGATTCTTCCGCGCTGGGAACGTTCATCGGCTGGCTGAACTGTACCTGGATCACGGCATCCAGCGGAATACCGGTCTGTCCCTGGTACGGCGTCACGTTGAGAATTTCGGGCGGCAGCGTCTTGAACTGCCAGCTATACCCCGCGTCCAGCGTGGAGCCGGTCACGTCGGTCAGTCCGGCAGGCACGCTGACGATATACGTCGTGCCGCCGTCCAGCGGTTTTTCCGGTGTGAACACGTAGATTGAGGTGTTTACCCAATCGCCGGTCCCGTCGATCTCCGGCGCGAAGGTCAGCGGGCGCGGCAGATCGAACATTTCTTCGGTGGACAGCAGCGGCACGACCGGGCGATTAAACGATACCGTGATCGTGGCGTCGGCGGCGACACCTTCCACATCCGGCGCGGGAATCACGGCGGCGACTTCCAGCAGGCCGACGGTTTGCACGATGAAATCGTAGGGAGCTTCGAGTGCCAGTCCACTGTCGGCCAGCGCTCCGGTCCCAATTGTCACTTTGTAACGGGTTGCGCGCGGCCACCCGTCCGCCGGGATAAACGATACCGTGCGGTCGTCTTCCCAGGAAAATTGCAGCGCGGCGGCTGGATCGCTCTCCCAGGCGGCTTCCACGCTGCCCCGGTCCATCGCTTGATCGAAGGTGACGGTTACGGACTGGTCCGGCGCGACTTCTTCGCCGGGATAGGGCATCACGTCAATGACGTGCGGCGGCAGTGGGTCGGAACTGTCCTGGGCGCGCGCGGGCATCCCCGCGTTCCCGGCCAGGATCAATAATAACAACAGCAGTCCGACCACTACGCTGACGGTCAGCGGCACTATACGTTTCTGTACACGATTCACGGTCTAAGCTCCCTCACACACTCAATAAACCACCGTTTGTAAACTGTCTATGACTAAGACGAACACCCGGCCTGATTGGTTCCCATCCCTTACGGAATCATTATAGGCCGAAACAGGCCGGAACAGAATTTCGCGTGCCAAACCCGGCCCGATTGGTCATAATAAGGGTGGGGATGATATCGTTACAGGTTATTCAGGTAAAAATGGAGTAGAGGAACAAGCCGCGTGAATCACACCGAACAGCAGATCGCCGAAGGCATTCTATTCACCGATTTTTACCAACTGACAATGGCGCAGCTTTATTTCCGTATGGGGCTGCATGAAAAACACGTCCAGTTTGATCACTTTTTCCGGGACTACCCCAATTACGGCTCGCATCAGGCGGGCTATTGCATCAATGCCGGGCTGGAATGGTTGCTGAACTGGATGCAGGACGCCCATTTCACCCCCGGCGATATCGACTACCTGCGCGCCCAAACCAGCCGCACCGGAAAGCGCGTATTTGAGGACGATTTCCTGGCGTGGCTGGGCGCGAACGGCACCTTTAGCGGGCTGACGCTGCACGCGATTCCAGAGGGGCGCGTGGTACATCCCAATGTGCCGCTGACGGTGGTGCAGGGGCCGATGGTGCAGGCCCAGTTATTGGAAACGGCCCTGCTCAACCAACTCAATTACCAGACCTTGATCGCCACCAAAGCATCTCGAATGCACCGCAGCGGGCGCGGACAACTGCTGATGGAATTCGGGCTGCGGCGGGGCCACGACCGAGGCGCGAATGCGGGCGCGCGCGCGGCGTTGATCGGCGGCGCGGATTTCACGTCGAATGTGGGAATTTCGCGGGTGCTGGGCTATCCGCCCAAAGGCACGCACGCGCACAGCATGGTCCAGGTTTTTATGGCACTGGGTTTGGGCGAGTTGGGCGCTTTCCGCGCCTATGCCGACCTGTATCCCGATGACTGCCTGCTGCTGGTCGATACGATTGACACGCTGCAAAGCGGTATTCCCAACGCGATCACGGTCTTTGAGGAACTGCGGCGCAAGGGATATGAACCGGTCGGCATTCGTCTGGATTCCGGTGACCTGGCGCACCTCAGCATCCAGGCGGCCCGAATGCTGGACGAAGCCGGGTTCCCCGATACGGTGATCGTGCTGTCAAATAACCTGGACGAAATGGTGATCTGGCAGATCATCACCCAGATTCGGGACGAAGCGCCGCGCCAGGG
>JAFGTJ010000206.1 GCA_016934195.1 Anaerolineae bacterium
AATTGCCCCTGCCGGTTGTGTATCGAAACTGGTCGGTTCACCGGCTAATTCAGCCAATGGACCATCCAGACATTGGGTTCAACATAGACGACTTGATCGGCCTCGCAATCGACCGTCACCGGGACCAGCGCACCGGGCACGACGTATTTCCCGCTTACGGGAAAAATCATGTCGGTCCATTCCGACCACTGGGCTATCGTGCCGGGAATACGCATCGACTCGTGGGCCACTTTCAGGATTTCCGCGCCCAACCGCTGGTGGACGCGCAGCCAGGGGTCATACAACAGCCCATCGTCGCGCGTCCAGGTAATGTACTGGTCGATAGGGATGAGCGGGTAGCGGGCTTTCCACACCGGGCGAACCGGCACAATCAGGGCATTGAATCCGTGCGCCCGTGCTCGCTGGCACATCCCCTGGACCACGAGCGCTCCCAGACCGCGCCCTGTGAATTCCGGCCCCACCGTGGCCTGGATCGCGCAGAGGGTGGTCGGGGCCGTACCCGCCCGCTGATTTTCCACGCCCCGGTATAGGGCCGCGCTCCACCCATCCGGCAGACCGGTGACCGTGCCGTCCCATACCAGCGGCATACTGTTACAGGCCGCGACGGTCTGATCGTTTTCATCCAGCCAGTATAGTTGAAAATCCTCGTAGTGTTCATACATCGTCGGGTAGGTTTCCGGCGGCGTGGGATCATAGAGCATGAACGTCGGCCAGACTTTCATCAGACCATCGTCACGCTGGATCAGGTCCGGGCGGTCGCGGAGGCTGGCGATTGTGTAATGAGATGAGGTAGTATTGCCGTGCATCAGAAGGTATCCTTTCTGGCTGCCAGATAAACAAAACACGCCACCGGGAAATTTCCCAGGTGGCGCGGTCGCGACATGATGGCAGCCAGCAGGTTAGCAGAGTCTAGTAGACGCAGTGCGACACGGGTAACACCAAGCATTCCCCGGATGGGTTAGCGGGTGGCGATATCCGTGCGGGTCACTGAAAACCTCCTGCTCGGCTGGACGATGGACGGAGAGGGAAAGCTGTACAGCGATTCCCGCCCCGACGCTTATCATTGTACGGATTCTGCCCGGCGGTGTCAAGGTTTGGCGCGCCCTCATACCATACCAAAAATCGACCCTTGCAGCCCTACCCAGGCGTGCTATAATCGCTCCGCTTAAGACGTGAGGAGAAAAAGTTAGAATGTCCGTACAAGATGCGCTGCAAATCATCCAGATTTTGACCTCAATCTCCCTGATCGCCGTAATTATTCTTCAGGCGCAAGGGAACGGGTTGGGCGGCCTGTTTGGTGGCGCGGATAACATGGGGATCACCAAAACTCGGCGCGGCCTGGAAAAGACTCTGTTCCAGATCACGGTTGGGCTGTCGGTGACATTCCTGGCAAACGCGATCATCCAACTCTTGATCCAGGAAATCTAATCCTGGCGTGTGTTCCGGCCTGCCCGGAACCAACATATATAACATGGGGGGTGTTGTGCGAATCGCAGAACACCTCGTTTTATTTCGGGAGGTTATCAATCATGATCAAGGGATTACACAGGTCGTTTATCACGCTGGCGCTGGCAGGAGGATTGTTGATCGGCGCAGTGGCGGCAGTTCATCCCCCCACGCCCCCGGCTGCCGAAGCCTCCGCGAGTGCCGCGCCGACCGTATTGGTCGAAGCGCTGGTCGGGCAGATCATCAAGCTCAATCCGCTGCTGGCGACCTATAACCCGGTGGACCGTGATATCACCTCCCTGATCTTTGAAGGGCTGACGACTACCAATACTTACGGCGAGATTGTGCCCGCGCTGGCCGAATCGTGGACCGTTTCGCCGGACGGTTTGCAATACTTCGTGCAACTGCGCCGGGATGTGCTGTGGCAGGACGGCGTGCCGTTTAATGCGCGGGACGTGGCGTTCACCTTCCAACTGCTCAGCGATCCCCAGTTCCCCGGCGCGGCGGACGTGGTTGACTTCTGGCGGACGGTCGAGGTGGACGTACTGGGCGGCTTCCTGGTGCGTTTCCGGCTGACACAGCCGCTCGGATCGTTCCCCGATTACCTGCGGACCGGCATCGTGCCATACCACGTCCTGAACGGCGTCCCGGTGGACACACTCAGCCAGCACCCCTTCAACCTCGCGCCCATTGGCACCGGGCCGTACCAGATCGACGCGCTCACCGCGTCGGATGGGCAGATCGACGGCGTGCAGTTGCGCGCCGCGCCCGTGTACCGCCAGCGGCCCGACGGTCGGGACGGCTACGCGCTGGACCGGATCATTTTTCGCACGTATCCCACCTTCGCCGCCGCGATGGACGCTTACCGCCAGGGCGAAGTCAACAGTATCGGCAGCGTGCCGCCCGATCAGCAAGCCGCTGTGCAAGCGCTGCCCGGTCTGAGCGTGTATACTGCCGTCGCGCCAACGGTTGGCGTGTTAATCTACAACTGGGAACACGATTCGATGGGATTTGTGCGCAATCCGCGCGCGCGGATTGCGCTGGCCCATGCCCTGGACCGGGTTGGATTGGTGCAGGACTTTTTGAGCGGGCGCGCGATCCCGGCGGACAGCCCGTTAGTGCCCGGTTCGTGGGCATATGTGCCAGGGCTGGAATGGCCGGAATACAATCTTGAGCGCGCGCGCGACCTGCTGGTGACGGCGAACCTGATCGAATCCGAGGACGCGCCCTCGGTGGTCATGGCGCTGCTGACCCTGGACGATCCGGCGCTGGTCGGAATGGCGAATTCGGTCGCGGCGGCGTGGCGGCAGTTCGACTTTACCGTGACAGTCGAAGCGGTGGACGCGGCCACGCTGCGCGAACGGTTGGAAGCCGGGAATTTCGACGCGGCCATCATCGAACTGGGTTTCGCGCCCAACGCCGACCCCGACCCGTATGTGTTCTGGCATCAGGGCCAGGACCAGAACTACGGCGGCATGGACGACCGCCGCATCAGCGAGGCGCTGGAATCCGCCCGCCGCGATCCGGTTGGCCTCAACCGTCAGGCCCATTATCGCATCTTTCAGGAATTGTTCGCGGAACGTGTGCCCGCGCTGGCGCTGTATTATCCGCTGTACGTGTACACGGTCGATGCGCGGCTGGCGGGCGTAGAAATCGGGTTCCTGAGTTCGCCCGCCGACCGGTTCCGCACGATCCGGGACTGGCATTTCGCGGATTGATTCGGTGTGGGCGGGATTTGGTTTTGTAGGGGCGTATCGCCATACGCCCCAGGGCGCGGAAAGCAGCGCCCCTACGCCTGCGCGGGCTGCGGGACCGGGATGTTTTCCGCGTCATCGTCTTCTATAACGCCGTTTTCCGGGACGCCCGCGTAATCTTCGAGATTCAGGATCGACGACGTAATAAAAATGGATAACGTGGTCAGCAGCATCAGCCCACCGGCCAGCACGTATAACACCTGTACGCCAACCGCATCCGTGAACGGCCCCGCCACTGCCAACCCGACCGGCGACGAGAGCGAAATCAGGCTGCCGAACAGCATAAAGACGCGCCCCTGCATTTCCGGCGCGATGGTTTTTTGCATCATAGCCATCATCGGCCCGTCAATCAACGATACCGCCACCCCGACGACGAACAGCAGTCCCACCGCGCCCGCAAACAGCGCTTCCGGCAGGACGCCAACGCCAACCAGCGCCGCGCCGCACAAGATCAGACCTACCAGGATCGTGTGCATGTTGCGCTTGAATCCGCCCCACACACCAAGCAGCAGCCCGCCGATAATCACGCCAACGCCGAAGAGCGCTTCGCTCAGCGCCAGTTCCGGCGCGCCGTGATTGAAGTGCTGCGTCACCAGGATCGGCAGCAGCGCAAACGCCGGAGTCAGCATCAGCTTGACGATCAGCGCCATGCCGGTAAACATCATCATGCCGCGCCAGTGGATCAGGTAATCGAACGCTTCGCGCAGGTCCGACCACATCGACGGTTGAACGCTGGCAGCAGTATGATCCCCGGCGGGTGGGGCGCTGCGCTTGCGTTCCGGCTGCGGGATAGCAATGAACAGCAGGGGCGCTACCGCGAACGCCGCCGTCACCACGTCCAGCAGCATGATCGCGTAAATGTCCACCAGCGAAAGCAGCATCGCCCCCAACGCCGGTCCCACGATGTTGAGCATACCGATCATCGCCTGGTTGATCCCCGACACGCGCGCTAAATGCTGTTCCGGGACCATCAACGTCGTGGAGGACTGCATCGCGGGCCAGTGGAACATGCCGCCCAGCGAACGGATAAACATCACCGTGTAAATGTGCCAGATTTGCACGGTGTCCGCCCAGAACAGGTAGACCAGTGCCAGCGATGCCAGCGCGATCACGCTGTCCGCCACAATTATGATCGCACGGCGATTCCAGCGATCCACGAACACGCCCGCAAACGGTCCCAGGACAATGCCCGGCAGCATCGAAAACATGGAGGCAATCGCCAATACCGTTGCCGATTCGGTTTCGTCGGTGATCCACCAGATCAACGCGAACATGGCGATGCTGCTGCCAATGAGCGAGAACGCCTGCCCGGTCCAGATGGTGAAAAACGGGACTTTCCACTGCCCGCCGCGCCAGAGGGTTTTTTCTGCTGCTTGTTGAACTGCCATAAGTTTGTCCTACCTTATGTCCGAAAAACTGCGCGTCCGAAACGTATTCTACACATCTTATACGGAAAGTTAAACAATGGGTTTCATAATATCAAGGATAATGTTTA
The DNA here is from genome assembly GCA_016934195.1 of Anaerolineae bacterium. GTDB lineage: Bacteria > Chloroflexota > Anaerolineae > Aggregatilineales > Aggregatilineaceae > JAFGTJ01. The sequence continues at coordinate 4,696 of JAFGTJ010000206.1, forward strand.
ATTTTCTACAAGACCGTACCGGCACGTAGTATGTGAAGATGTACCATGTCCACCACTTTCCCCGCTGGCATCGGGCGAGTATAATCGATACACTGCATTTTTTAGCGTTTCTGTTTCTCAGTAACTTTCAGTATGGACCCGGAGCCAGCCGTGAAAATTGATCGCCAGACCGTCGAACATATTGCCGAACTTGCCAAGCTGGAACTGACCGACGAAGAAATCGACCTGTACGCCGGGCAGCTTTCCGATATCCTGGCGTATGCCGAGCGCCTGCAAGCCATCAATACCGACGACATTCCACCGATGGCCTCGGTGCTGCCGCTGCGTAATGTGCTGCGCCCGGACGCGATCCAGCCGTCGCTGCCGCGCGACAAGGCGCTGGCGAATACTGCCGACGCCGCAGATGGTCAATTCCGCGTCGAAGCGGTGTTAGATTAAAGAGGTGAGATGGTGAGCGCTGATCCAGATCGTGATAAGGACCAATCGGCCAACCGGCTGCTGATCATCGATGGCGATACCGAATTAGGGCAGGCGTTGGGTCAGCATTTTAAAACTCAAGGCTATGACGTTCAGACCGCCGGGAGCGGTGAAGAAGGCTTGATACTGGCCCAATCCACGCCCCCACACCTGATCTTGCTCGCCGCGCAAATCGGGCTGGATATTTTCCACGCGCTGCGGGCCAGGTCGCGTACCGCTCACATTCCGGTGATGGTCATCGCCGGGCACAACGAGGCCGCGCTGCAAAAAGAGGTGCTTGAGGCGGGCGCGTATGACTTCATTGAAAAACCGCTCGACCTGGATATCCTGGCGCTGCGGATTCGCAACGCGCTGCGCCGCGCCGAACGCGAGGGACTGACTGAATCCCGCACCGGCTTACCGACCGGGCGCTTGATCGATGACCGGCTCAACGCGCTGGCCGGTCAGGTGGGCTGGTTCCGGCTGGATGTGGAAATTACCGGGTTTGACGTGTTCCGCGATCTATACGGTTTCGTGACGGCGAACGAAGCGCTGCGATTTGCCGGGAATCTGTTGGGCGAGATTGTCAACGAACACGGCGCACCGGATGATTTTGTCGGGCACCGCACCGGCAGCGAGGAATTTGTGATCGTCACGACGCAAGCATTGGGTCCCCGTTTGAATCAAGTCCTGACTCAGCGTATCAGCCAGGAACTCCACTCGTTCTACAATTTCATGGAACGCGAACAGGGCTACGTGTTGATCGAGGATGGAGCCGGGGGCAAAATCCAAAAGCCGTTGATGGCGGCCCGGATCACGGTCACACAGGGAGATCCCGATCCAGAGGCCGATCCCTGGGTGGATGTGGTGGACGAGAATCACGCGGCCAAGCCGGACGATTCGCCCGGTGACGAGTCATCAGACAGCGAATCATCCGGTCCGGCGTTCGATTGGTGATGGTGTGTAATATAATGTGGTCGCGGGCCGGGTGTCAGTCGCCGGATACCAGCGTCCCGACCGGTTCACCCATCACGGCCTTGAGCAAGTTCTGGTCATCCCAGATATTCAGCACGATGAGCGGCAGTTGGTGATCCATACACAGGGTAATGGCCGTCAGGTCCATCACGCGCACGCGCCGCCGGAGCGCTTCCGCGAACGTCAGGTGATCAAATTTTTGGGCGTCGGGATTTTTCTTGGGATCGACGTCATACACCCCATCGACCTGCGTGCCCTTGATGATCACGTCGGCGTTGACTTCCATCCCGCGCAGCGCCGCCCCGGTATCGGTGGTGAAATAGGGGTTGCCGGTGCCGCCCGTGATGATCACCACCCGGCCTTTTTCCATGTGACGGATCGCCCGCAGCCGGATATAGGGTTCCGCGATCTGGTTCATGGTGATGGCGGTCTGGACCCGCGCCGGGACTCCTGCCCGTTCCAGCGCGTCCTGAAGCGCCAGCCCATTCATGACAGTGGCGATCATGCCCATGTAATCGGCGGTTGCCTGCTCCATGCCGCGCTCGACGCCGATGTTGCCGCGCCACAGGTTCCCGGCTCCGATCACGACGCTGACCTGAATGCCCAGATCGTAGACCGTCTTGATTTTCCCGGCCAGGACCGCCGCCTGATCGGGATCAATGCCGCATCCCTGCTCCCCGGCCATCGCTTCGCCGCTGAGCTTGAGCATAATGCGTTGATAACGGGGTTGTTGTGTGGTCATCTCACTATCGCTCCTCGCGCATAAAAAAGGGGATTAGGTGTTGCACCTAATCCCCTTAATCGAACACATCCGAGTTTAGCCCTCGTCCGCTTCGTCCAGGCTTTCGCCGACCTCAAAGCGTGCGAAGCGACCAATCGAGATATTCTCGCCCAATTCGGCGATAGTCTGCGTGATCATATCGCCAATCGTGACACTGTCGTCCTTGATGAAAGGCTGTTCGAGCAGCACGATTTCTTCAAAGAACTTGCTCATGCGGCCTTCGATGATCCGTTCAACGACGTTTTCCGGCTTACCCTCGTCCAGGGCGCGGCGGCGCTGCACATCACGCTCTTTTTCCAGCAAGGCTTCGGGCACTTCTTCGCGCCGGATGCACTGCGGATTGAGGTTGGCGATCTGAAGGGCGATATCATTCGCCAGGGCGCGGAACTGTTCGGTTTTCGCCACAAAATCGGTTTCGCAGTTCAGTTCCAGCAGCACACCCAACCGGTCATTGTGGTGCAGGTATATGTGAATGATACCTTCATTTGTGCTGCGACCGAGTTTCTTCGCGGCCTTCGCCAGCCCTTTTTCCCGCAGGAAGTCGGCAGCCTTGTCCATATCGCCGTCAAACTGGACCAGGGCGTTCTTACAGTCCAGCGGGCCGACCCCGGTACGTTCCCGTAGTTCCTTGACCATTTGCGCCGTAATTGCCATAGGTTAATCGTCCTCGTTCTCTTCGCCGTCTTCGTCGTCATCTGTATCTTCGTCGTCATCAACGAAGTCCAGGTCGCCGCTGCGCAGCTTGGCAAGCGTCGACTCGCCGAGATACGCCTCGTCGTCGTCCTCTTCGGTCATCACGTCCACGAAATCGACTTCTTCTTCTTCAACGAAGTCATCATCGTCGTCGCGGGTCTTGCGCATGGCGATCCCTTCCAGCACGGCATCGGCCATCTTCGCGGCCAGCAGCTTGATGGCGCGGATCGCGTCGTCGTTGGCCGGGATGATGTAGTCGATGGGATCGGGATCGCAGTTGGTATCGACCAGCGCAATCACCGGAATTTTCAGAATGTTGGCTTCTTTGACCGCCGTAACTTCGCGGCGCACATCCACCATAAATACCAGGTCGGGCAGGCGCGACATATTGCGCAGACCGCCGAAGCGTAGATCGAGCTTCTGCATCTTACGATCCAGCAGCAGGCGTTCTTTTTTGGTCAACTGGTCAAAAGCGCCTTCTTCAAACTGGCGTTCGAGGCGCTTCATGGTGTCCAGGCGTTCGCGGACGGTGCGCCAGTTGGTGAGCGTGCCACCCAGCCAGCGCTGGTTGACGAACGGCATCCCGCAGCGGTTGGCCTCGCCTGCGATAGTTTCCTGGGCCTGACGCTTGGTGCCCACAAACAGCAGCGTGCCCCCGTTTGCAACGGTGTCGCGCACGAGGTTGTAGATTTCGTCGATGTAAACGATGGTTTGCTGCAAGTCAATGATGTGAATCCCGTTGCGTTCCGTAAAGATATACGGCTTCATCTTGGGATTCCACTTGCGCGCACGGTGGCCGAAATGGACCCCCGTTTCCAGCAGGGCTTTCATGGAGATAACAGGCATATTCAAGTTCCTCACGATTGTGTTTTGACGTTCACGCCATTCACCCCCTGCCCGAATCCGCGCAAACGGACAACACCGGCAAAGTCCTGGCGTGTGTTTTTGGGACCATAGGGATTTTTGAAACCACTTGGTCCGGCGCAGCATTGTAGCACAAGCCCGCAGCCGTCACAAGGGCGGGTTAACCGTGTGAGGGCGGGCGCGGGCGCGGTTGCGGCTCCCCTGATAGGAAGGGTATAATTGAAACACTCTCAACGACGAAATCACACTACAATTCCCGCTGGCAGCGGCAAGGAAACACAAACGCTATGGATATTACCTGGTATGGTCACAATTGTTTTCGCATCATGGAACGCGGACGCGCCACCATCGTCACCGACCCGTTTGGGGAGGGATTGGGATATGAAATGCCCCGGCTGCGCGCCGATATCGTGACCGTGAGCCATAACGCTCCTGACTATAACAACGTGGCGTCGGTCAAGAGTTACCAGCATGTGCTGCAAGGTCCCGGCGAGTATGAGATCGGCGGGGTGTTTATCATCGGCGTAGCGACTTTCAACCCCAACTTTGATCCTGAACTGGGGCTGCCCGCGCAAAACGTGGTATACGTGATGGATTATGACAGTCTGACCATCGCGCATCTTGGCTGCCTGGACCATGTGCCAAACCAGTCGATGATTGACGCATTGGGACCGATTGATATCGTGCTCGTGCCGGTGGGCGGTGGTAACAGCCTGTCGTCCAGCCAGGCGGCAGAGGTCGTCAGCCTGCTGGAACCGAGCATTGTGATTCCGATGCACTTCAAAACGGACGTGCTGCGCGTCGAACTGGACCCGCTGGATCGCTTTCTGAAAGAAATGGGCAGCAACACCATTCAGGAAGAGCCGGTGCTGCGCGCCACATCCGCCACGCTGCCGGAACAGACACAGGTTGTGCTGTTGGATTATCGCCACTAAAAAGTTATAGTTTGGGCCGGTGATCGCGGGGATGGGGCGCGGTCGCGGGCCAGAAACGGACTGTGCATAGCATGATCAAACTTCTACTCATGTGGGATATCAAACCGGGCCGCGACCAGGATTATTTCGAGTTCATGGTCCGCGAATTTGCGCCGGGACTTAACCGGCTTGGCCTGAGGCCGACCGAAGCCTGGCTCGCGTTGTATGGGGACTGCCCGCAAATCCTGATGGAAGGCACCGTCGCGGACCTGGCTACCATGCGCCAACTGCTGGCAAGTGACGGGTGGGACGACCTGCACCAAAAATTACTGGAGTACGTGGATAACTACAACCACAAGATTGTCCGGGCCAGCGCGGGTTTCCAGATGTAAGCGCACCATATCAACACACAAAGGGCGACCTGATCAGGCCGCCCTTTTGATTGACCGCGCAC
>JAFGTJ010000207.1 GCA_016934195.1 Anaerolineae bacterium
GAGAGGGGGATTTAGGGGGTGAGGCCGTTTTTCAGCCGAATTCGATACAGGACCCTGCCGCGCCATAACTTGCCATTTTCCCGTGATTTTGCTAGGCTTATGTTTTACAACAAACTATATTTGTGCAAGTTGTCACGGGGATGAACATCGCGCTATAACCTGCTTAGCTTTTCCCCGTCAGACGCGCCACACTGCCGGTCGCGCGCCCGGTGGGAACTGGCGGGCAGGCCGTACTATATTTTTAGGTACTAAAAACCAGCGTATTTTATTTAGGAGGGCTTTATGTACCGGGCCACACGCTATCAGGCATCTTCTCCCGAATCCAAAGCGAATGGGCAAGTGTTAATGCCTTATTTCCAGGTGCTCCAGGACAGCCCGCTGGAGCGCCTCATAAACACTTACGAATTAGATAAGCTGAAACCGGACGCATTTTATCCCCAGCAAACCGTGTGCGATATGCAGCGGCAAATGGCTGAGGAAATCGGGTTGTTCAGCGGCGAACTGGTCAACATCGGGATTACCTCCATCGGCACCATTGGCTTTCCCGATGAAGTCAAGACCGTCCAGGATGCGTTGGGGATGCTGCACCAGATTTACCAGATGATCCACCAGAACATCCCAGCGGAAGAGGGCTGGATTTTTGAGGCGGAATCCGACGATAAAATGAAAATCTTCTTCAATTCGCCGTATGAACCCTTCGCGGCCTATGGCTATATTTACGGGATTGCCAATAAATTTGTACCTGAGGGGAAAGATGCGACGGTTGAGATGGCCGAAGAAAACAACCTGACGGTGTATAACGTCACATTTAAATAGGCGCAGCGCAGCCGCCTTTCTTTCGGGGGAGTTACCGTCTCACTATGAATCACCCCAATAATCTGGACGATTCATCACGCTCGATTGAGCGCGGTTCCGCCGTGTATATGCGCAATCTGGCGCTGACAAGCATGGTGGGGCAAGCGGGCTGCGCGACATTGGTCGTTATCCTGGCGGCCCTATTCGCCGGGTTGTATCTCGACTCCCGGCTCGATACGCGCCCGTTATTTACGCTGGGATTGCTGCTGATATCGATCCCCATCAGCCTGTACTCGATGGTGTGGCTCATGATGTCCGCCATCGGATCGCTCAAACTTGAAAATCCGTATGCCGTCCGCGAAAAAACGGCTGCTCATACAAAAAAGGAGGATGGCTCTTGAAAGGACTTTTAATCTTCGCAGGCACCATCGTGTTTGTGGCATTATTTTGTGGTGTCCTGCCGCTGGTCGTGATGCCCGGCGCGGGGATTGGCGTGGCGCTGCCGGTCATTTCGGTGCCCGGTGAAATCCTCGAAAAGAACTTCCCGTTCGACGGTTTCAACCTGACCAATACCCTGATCGGCACGCTGTTGGCCGATATTGGGGTGCTGGTATTTGCGTTCGGCGCGACTCGCAATATGAAAGAGGTGCCCGGACGCCTGCAAGGACTGTTTGAAACCCTGTCTGACGCGCTGTACGGCGTGACCAAAGCGACCGCCGGACCCAACGCCAAAAAGATTTTCCCGCTGATGGCGACGGTCTTCCTGTTCCTGCTGGTGGCAAACTGGCTGGAACTGGTCCCCGGCGTGGACTCGGTGGGCCTGATGCACTGCGCCGAAGACGGTTTCAACGGGTACGAGAAAAACGGCCTGATTCTTGAGGTCAGCGAGGCGCTGGACCCCGGCACCAAAGCGACCGAGGCCGATTATGAAGCCTGCCATAACAAGGATCACGCCGACGAGGAACACGCCGAAGACGCCGAAGATGCCGCGCACGAGGGCGAAGAAACCGCCGCCGTCGCTGCGACCGAGGGGGAATCCGGTGGAGATGAATCCGCCACAGGTGAAAGCGAACACGCCGCAGGCGAAGAAGCCGCGCGCGACGATCTCTACGTGGTGACGCCGTTTGTGCGCGCTGCCGCGACCGACCTCAATCTCACGCTGGCGCTGGGCCTGATCGCGTTTCTCTCGATCCAGTATTTCGGGGTGCGGTCGTTGGGGATGCGCTATTTCGCCAAGTTCGTGAATACCCCGGCGCTCGGCAACCTGGATAAGCGTCCGATGGGTGTGATGGATTTCGTGGTCGGGCTGTTGGAGATCATCTCCGAGATTGCGAAAATCCTTAGCTTTGGCTTCCGTCTTTTTGGTAATATCTTTGCGGGCCAGGTGCTGCTGTTCGTAATGGCGTTTCTGGTGGCGCTGGTCCTCCCGGCGGTCTTTTACGGGTTGGAACTGTTCGTGGGCTTGATTCAGGCGTTTGTGTTTGCTATGCTGCTGTTGGTTTTCAGTTCGATGGCGATGGAAAAACACGGCCACGACGACGATCATTAGGATTTAACCGGGTGAGGACCGGCAACGACTCCTCACCGTTGGATCACACATTGGAGAATCTAGGAGGATTTCATGGATGTTGATGCGGCAAAGGCTATTGGTGCTGGCCTGGCAATGATTGGTGTGATCGGTCCGGGCATCGGTATTGGGTTGTTGGTCCAGGGAGCTTTGAATGCGATTGGGCGCAACCCCGAAGCGTCGGGGCAGATTACGACCAATATGATCCTGGGGATCGCGTTTGCAGAAGCGGTGGCGATCTATGCTCTGGTCGTATCCCTGATTATCCTGTTCGTGCTGTAAGCGCATTCCAGGAGGTATCAGGTGGATGCATTAGGCATTAATTTAGGGTTCTTTATTGCCCAGTTGGTCAACTTCGGCATCGTGTTTTTCCTGCTGGCGCGCTTTGTATGGCCGCGCGTGATCGATATGCTGGATAACCGCGCCGAACGGATCGCCAAGGGGCTGGAAGATGCACAGGCCGCCGAAGAAGCCCGCGAGAACGCCGAGCGCGAGCGCGATAAGCTGCTGACTCATGCCCGCGCCGACGCCCAGAAAATTCTGGACGAGGCCCGGCAGCGCGGCGAAGAACAGGTCAAGGGCATTCTGCGCAAGGCGGAAACTGACGCCGAGGATCGCCGCGCCCAGGCGCGCGTCCAGGCGGAAGAGGAGCGCAATCGCATCCTGTCCGAGACGCGCAGCCAGATCATCAGCCTGTCGATGGCAGCGGCGGAACGGTTGGTCGGCGAAGCGCTGGACGAGAAACGCCAGCGGGCCGTGCTGCAAGACTTTTTCGCCGGGGTGCCTGCCGCCGCGAAGGGGATCGGCCAGCGGATCACGGTCGTGAGCGCGCTGCCGCTCACCGGCGAGGAACAGTCCAAAGTCCAGAACATGACCGGGGCCGAACAGATCGAGTACCGCGTCGATCCGGCCATTCTGGGCGGGCTGATCATTCGCGCCGGGGACAAGGTAGTCGATGGCAGCGTGCGCGCCAATCTGAGCACGCTCAAGGCGCAGTTGAACTGAGTCGGCTC